>JAMCYP010000020.1 GCA_023476545.1 Candidatus Martarchaeota archaeon
GCCGTCGAAGGGTGACGCTTCAAAGGAAGAGAAAAAGAAAGGTGAATGAAAATGGCAAAAACGATAGGAATAGATCTTGGGACTTCAAACTCCGCAGCGGCAGTGCTGCAGGGAGGCAGGCCTGTGCTGATACCCAGCGCCGAAGGCACATCCCTCTACGGCAAGTCCTTCCCAAGCTACGTGGCGTTCACGAGGGACGGCCAGCGAATCGTCGGCGAACCTGCGAGAAGGCAGGCGGTCGCCAACACCGAAGGCACCGCCGCTGCCTTCAAGAGGAAGATGGGAAGCAGCTACAAGTACAAGATACTAGGCAAGGAGTACACCCCGCAGGAGCTTTCCGCTATCCTCCTCCAGAAGATAAAGCAGGACGCGGAGGCGTTCCTGGGTGAGGAGGTGAAGGAGGCGGTCATAACGGTACCTGCATACTTCAACGACAACCAGCGCCAGGCGACAAAGGACGCGGGCGAGATAGCAGGGCTGAAGGTTACGAGGCTGGTTAACGAGCCTACCGCAGCCGCGCTTGCTTACGGACTGGACAAGACGAGCCAGGAGCAGAAGATACTGGTGTACGACTTCGGAGGAGGCACGCTCGACGTCACTGTAATGGAGTTCGGCAACGGCGTCTTCGAGGTGAAGTCGACCAGCGGAGACACGCAGCTCGGAGGAACGGACATGGACAATGTGCTTGTCGACTTCCTGAAGGACGAGATAAAGAGGAAGGTTAACCTTGACATAAGCAAGGACGCCCAGGCGCTCCAGCGAGTCAGGGAGGCCGCTGAACGAGCGAAGATAGAGCTGTCTACGACGCTAAGCAGCGAGATAAACCTGCCATTCCTGGGAAGCGTTGGCGGCAAACCCATCAACTTCAGCCACCAGCTCACAAGAGCCAAGCTGGAGGAGCTGGTCATGCCCATAGTGGAGCGCACCCGCGCGCCAATGCAGCAGGCCCTCAGGGACGCGAAGCTGGAACCAAGCCACATAGACCGCGTAATACTTGTTGGAGGCCCTACGAGAATGCCCATAGTTCAGAGATACGTGGAGCAGCTTTACGGGAAGAAGATAGAGCGCGGCGTCGACCCCATGGAGGCCGTGGCTTTCGGAGCTGCGATACAGGCCGGAGTGCTTACTGGAGAGGTCAAGGACATCGTCCTTCTGGACGTGACCCCATTGTCTCTCGGGCTTGAGACGCTGGGTGGCGTATCCACTGTACTCATACCAAGGAACACGACCGTGCCGATAAGGAAGTCGCAGGTATTCTCGACGGCGGACGACAACCAGCAGGCGGTAGACATAAACATACTGCAGGGAGAGAGGCCGATGGCCAAGGATAACGTCACCCTGGGCAAGTTCATGCTTACAGGCATACTCCCGGCTCCTCGCGGACTGCCGCAGATAGAGGTTACGTTCGACATCGACGCGAACGGCATACTTCACGTAAACGCGAAGGACAAGAAGACAGGAAAGGAGCAGGGCATGCAGGTGGTGGCGCCAAACAAGATGGCCCGCGAAGACATAGACAAGAAGGTCAAGGAAGCCGAGGACTATGCGGCCCAGGACAAGCAGGAGCTCGAGCAGGCGCAGACGAGGAATGACGCAGAGACCCTCGTCTACTCGGCGGAGAAGATGCTGAAGGAGAACAAGGAGAAGATACCAAAGGACATGTACCAGAAGGCGGACGGAGCCAGGGAAGAGCTCCAGAAGGCGCTAGAGAAGGGAGACGTTTCCGAGATAAAGGTAAAGCTGGAGACTCTCAAGAGCTCGCTTCAGGAGATAGGAGCAAGCGTATACGGCCAGGGAGGCCAGGGCCAGCAGGGTCCACATGGTCCGCAAGGCCCACAGCCCGGCCCGGGACCGGAGCAGGGTCCCGCTTCTGGCGGCGCTGATTCAGCGGATGCAAACTTCAGGGGTTAGGCATGGCCAAGGACTTTTATGATGTGCTCGGCGTCAAGAAGGGCGCAACTCCAGAGGAGATAAAGCGAGCGTACAGGGAGCTGGCGCTCCAGTACCACCCTGACCGCAACAAGGCCAGCGACGCCGAGTCGAAGTTCAAGGAGATCAATGAAGCCTACGCCGTACTCAGCGACCCGCAGAAGAGGCAGCAGTACGACATGCTAGGATCCACGCAGTTCAACCAATGGTACAGCCCAGACGACATACTGCGCAACTTCGATTTCGAGAAGATATTCAGGGACATGGGCATCAACATGGGCGGCGCCGGAGGCTTTGAGGACATCTTCGGGTTCGGCGGCGGGGCAGGAGGGCCAAGGGCGGCTCGTCAGCAGGCCCAATACGATGAGAACCTCGCCCTGAACTTCTCGCTTTCAGACATGGAGAAGGGCCTTGATAAGGAGATCGAAGTGCAGCATTATCGTGTCTGTGAGAACTGCCGGGGTGCAGGAGCGGAGCCCGGATCTAGGGTGAGCACCTGCCCCGACTGCAACGGCACCGGAGTGGTGCGGCGCGGAGGAGCACAGGGGATGGCCGCCTTCTTCATAATGCAGGGCATGTGCGGCAGGTGCGGAGGCCGCGGAAAGATATTCGACAAGAGCTGCCACGTTTGCAGGGGCAGGGGACAGCGCTTGGTGAAGGAGAGATTCAGGATCAAGATCGATAAGAAGTAGGACGGCGCGGTGCTATCCGCCCTCCTGTCCCGTTCCTGTTCTGGTTTATTGCTGTGATTATCATTATCAGCAGCACCACTACTCCTTCTGCGAAAAGAAGCGCATAGAGGCTTACCTGCGCTGGCGAGGTAAGTAACGTATAGAGCCCGAAGCCGATGCTGGCGAATGAGAAGAGGGGAGGTATGGCCGGCAGGGCCATGCGGTAACGTTTCGACACGTACATAGAGAAAACGAGTCCGAAGCATGAGCTTGCTACCAGGATGGCGCTGAAGAAGTAGCTGAAGTACGTGGTGTAGGCGCTTACCGCAAGCATTAGAGGTATGGCCAGGTCTCCGGCTCCAAGCGCCGAGAATGAGGGTATCGGTATGCCGCCTCCCTTCATGAGATTTTTGAGCGCAGCTCCCTTGACCCCGGCCAACTCTTTCTGCATTGCCGCTGCCTCTTTGCCCTTGAGGTAGCTTCTTGGCACTACCTCGACGTCATAGGTGCCCACCATGAACGCGAGGTTCCTGTTCACGGACTCTCTGCCCAAGGTGAGCATGTGCCTGGTGATGAATACGGCAACGTAGTCGTACGCAGCAACAAGCGCCATGAACACGAACGACGCGAAGAAGCTGAAGTATATGCCGAGAACGAGGCCCACGCCAACGCTGGCAACTATGGCTGTGAAGTTCCTTAGCCTCGGCCACTTGTTCTTCGCAGCGACCAGCGCAATCGCGCCCACAAAAGAGGCCGCAAACACATAGCTGTGGTACTGCGGCAGGAATGACGAGAGGATTATGAGGAATAGGTAGAACGAAGAGGAGATTATGACTATCGCCTCTATGCCCTTGAAGAGAAACTGGCCGCGGAACTTCCTGAACAGCACCACCATGACCAGCGCCGCAACTATAAGGTACGCGAAGTAGATCAGCACGTCAGCGGACCCCGCCCCGCCTCCCGTCTGGCTCACAAACACCTCGGAGGGCGAGATGAGGTAGAAGGCAAGAAGCAGACCGCCAAGCTGCACGATGAGGAACATCGCAAGTATGCTTGCCAGCTGCCTGTACTCTATAAGTTTAACCAGTGAACCACGCCTTCCTTTACTCCTCGCCGAAAGAATTTAAGCTTTGGGAGAGGGGTTCAGGAATCGTAGAGTTCCGGGGAGAGGAATCTCGCAAGGGCGATAGAAGTGGCATCCACTATCTCGTCAGTCCGCGTATACCTGCCCTTCGTGAGGAAGCCATTGGTGCCATACTTGAAGCGTACGTCCTCCTTAGGTATTCCATACTTCTCCGATATCGCCTCCGCCAGGCCTAGATGCTTCTTCCACATGAGTTCCGCGACTGCGTCAGGCACGTCGACCTGCGCGCTCGCGCCTTTTCCAAACCTGCCCTCCTTGTCCATTATCACCACCCATCCATAAACAGTAGTGCCGCCCATGGTGGTATTCGTTATGCCTTCGTGCCCCACCCCGAGATCAGCATCAGCTTTCTTCATCGCGTTCCTCGCCCTCGTAAGCGCGCCCTCTACTCCCTTGTCGTCCCCCACAGGATCGCTCCCGACCCCTGACCTGACCGATACCTTTACAATCTCAGCGTCCCTGTACACCTCTCGGAGCACGCCGGATATGGCCTCGACCTTGAGATCGTTGTCCGTGCCTATCGCAATCTTCATGCATGTTCTTTGGGTTTTATCTTTAATAAGAATTCGCGTTATTTCAGGAGCGGGCATGACGGGATTTGGACCCGCAACCCCCTGGTCCGAAGCCAGGTGCGCTATCCAAGTTGCGCCACATGCCCACTAGCATCTAGCTTTGAACAGATATAAATATGCGAAGCAGCTCAGGCGAGCTCCTGCGTCTCAAGCGGCTCTATGCCGTCTATGAACTCTTCCTGCAGCTCCTCGAACAGTTCCTTGAACCCGCGCCTCTCCTCTATCTCAGGCCAGCACATCAGCACCATAGAGAATGCGTGCTCCTCCACGGGCTCGGTCAGCACCTCCTTTATGTCGTTCTCGTTCACGTCCTTCCAGCCTTCCCTGCATGCAGCCGAGATCTCCACGCGTATCGCGTCCTTGTCGAACGGATCCCCGTTGTGAAGATACCTGAACGTGCGCCAAGAATGGTTGGAGGACAAGGTTGCCACTAGTCTCGCCATGTTTATTATTCGAATGTCGTCCCCGTCCGCGCCTTTCTTTTTGGTTATTTTGTGGATTTGCGAAACAAATAAACCATATTTGTTCAATATGGTCCTATTCGGCATATTATGCTGTTGTAATATTGGAAAAAGGTCTTAATAAATGCCTATGTTGTCGCGCTAAAACATTATGGATATGAAAACAGCGTCGTGAAAGGATCAAAATCTGGCGAAAACTGCAGATGCTTGCATACGCGCTGTGCCTACCAGAAATGTATAAATACCTACCGAGGACAATATACCCATTGGATTGATGACATGATAACAGGAGTAGGAATAAACGACGTAGAGGCACACAGACCAGTAGCAGACCCTATAACCAACATGAAGTTCAATATAAACTTCGACAGCGTAAAGGTTACCGGGGAGAATGTTGAAGTGGCATACACCTTCACCACAGCATACGAAGGCGGCTCAAAGGGAGACAAGTCTGTAGGGGACCTGAAGATAAAGGGCACCGTGACTGCGAAGGAGGAGAAGGAGACGATTGGGCAGATCAACGAGGCATGGAAGAGCAAGAAGACGCTTCCTGTAAAGTTTGCCGAGGACCTGATAAACATACTCAACTTCGAGTGCGCGTCCAGGGGCACGCTTCTCGCGTGGTCCATAGGCATGATAGCCCCGCTTCCGCTCACAAGGGCGAAGCTGGAAGAAGGCACGCAGAAGTAGGCAAAACGTTTTATTCGTTAGGCGATAACTCCTAGCTGAGTCAGCGCGCAAGTCTCTCATGGGCTTATTGGTTACACCACCCCGTAGAAACGCTTTTTATCCTGAAATGCGACATATTCTGTACTTTCTGATTGTATGGGGGAACTCAGACTCGAGGGAATCATACTCGATGCGGGATACACGCTGAGAGGTGCTAGAGGCATCATCAGGCTTACTCTCAGAGCCAAAGACAAGGCATACGACCTGATCGACCCGAGCTTCTATCCATACTTCTACCTGGTCCCGGCCAACGAGAAGCAGGAGGGCAAGCCTCTGGAAGGCATCACTACGCTCTCGAAAGAGGGCGGCGAGGTGAAGGTCAGATCAGTAGAGGAGGACAAGCTCCTGGTTGGCACCACTGAGCAGCGCGCCTTCCGTATATACCTGGAGAGCCCGCGCGATGTGCCTAAGATGAGCGAGGTCTTTGGAGAGTTCGGGACTTGCTACGAGTCCGACATCGTCTTCTGGAAGAGGTACCTGATAGACAAGGGGCTTTCGCCGCTGTCTACGAACACCGTCAGGGCCCACGAGGAGAATGGCGAGCTTATAATAGACGAGATAAAGAGCACTTCTGCTCCCGGAGGCATAGACCTGCGCTATGTTGGCTTCGACATAGAGACATACAACCCGCTCGGCGTGCCCAACCAACTGAAGGACCCGGTTATAATGATAAGCTACAGCGACGGCAAAGAGAAGAAGGTGCTTACCACAAAGAAGATCGCAAAACCTTTCGTCTCCTCGTTCAAGAGCGAGAAGGAGATGCTCAAGGCCTTCGTCGACGCGATAAACAGGCTTGATCCAGACATAATAACTGGCTACAACTCGGCCAACTTCGACATACCATACCTGCTGAAACGCTCGGAAGTGGGCAAGCAGGAGTTCAACATAGGAAGAAACGAGGACGGCAGGGTGAAGCAGGAGCACCACGGCCTGCTCGAGGCCGTAAAGATACCCGGCAGGGTGCACCTCGACCTCTACAATGTGGCAAAGTTCGTCTCAGTTGTCGGCGCTTCAGAGAAGGTGATCAGGGTCAACAACTTCAAGCTGCCGGAAGTGTACAGGGCAATAACCGGATCCGACAAGAAGATGGTGGACAAGGGGAGCATCTGGGAGCAATGGGACCGTGGAGGGAAGGACGTGGAGGAGCTGGCCGAGTACTCGCTCGCAGACTCGCTCGCCGTTGACGAGCTCTACAAGTTCTTCCTGCCTATAGAGGTGGAGATGGCGAAGGTCGCGAAGACCACTCTGGGCGAGGCCAGCATATCGACCACGAGCCAGCTGGTGGAGTTCATGCTTATGGGCCGCGCCAGGGAGCGCAAGCAGCTAGTGCCGAACAAGCCCCACGAAGGAGAGATTGGCATGAGGCTCGCAAACCCGTACGAAGGCGCGTACGTGAAGACGCCCGAAGCCGGGATCTACGACAACATAGCGGTCTTCGACTTCCGAGGCCTATACCCTTCGATCATCATGGCGCACAACATAGACCCGTCAACCATATGCAACGACTGCAAGGAGTACTTCGAGTCGCCCACGGGCGTCAGGTTCAGGAAGGACAGGAAGGGGCTAATGCCGGAGCTGCTCAAGATACTCGTTGACGAGCGCGCGGAGGCGAAGAAGGCGTACAAGAAGGAGCCGGACAACAAGGCCCTCGCAGCCAGATCCACGGCTTTGAAGATAGTCGCCAACGCCTTCTATGGATATCTTGGCTACGCACGTTCCAGGTGGTACTCGCGCGAAGCTGCAGCGAGCGTCACCGCCTTCGCCAGGCAGTTCATCCTTAGCACCATAGATCAGGCGGAGAAGGCGGGATTCAGGTCGCTCTACAGCGACACAGATTCGGTGTTCCTGCTCATGGGCAGCAAGACCAAGGCAGACGCGGACGCGTTCCTCAAGAGCGTGAACAAGTCGCTGCCAAACACGATGGAACTGGAACTCGAAGACTTCTATACCAGAGGCGTATTTGTAGGCAAACGAGGCGCAACAGCGGGCGCCAGCGGGGCCAAGAAGAAGTACGCGATGATATCCGAGGCAGGAAGGCTGAAGATAAAGGGATTCGAACTGGTCAGAAGAGACTGGTCAAAGGTCGCTCGCGACACTCAGCACGCGGTGCTCGACGCTATACTGAAGGAAGGAAGCAAGGAGAAGGCGGTGGAGATCATCAAGGACGTTGTCACTCGCCTTAAGAGCGGCAAGATGCCGATAAGCGAGCTTGTGATACACACGCAGCTCAGGAAGGGAATTGGGAATTATGACGTTAAGTCGCCGGAGCTTGCGGCGGCGAAGAAGGCGCTGCAGAGCGGCGCGAAGCGCAGGGACGAGCTGGAGGGGGCAGCAATAGGCTACGTGATAACAAAGCACGGCAGCACCATAAGCGAGAAGGCAGAGATAGAGGAGACGGCCAAGGACTACGACGCCGACTACTACATAGACCACCAGATCCTGCCCGCAACGCTAAAGATACTGAAGGAACTAGGAATAAACGAAGAAGAGCTACGCGGGGGCGGCGCTCAGAAGAGGCTCTAGGATAGTGAGGATTATGGCAGAGGAGTACGATTACGAGAAACTGAGGCAGGTCGGCAAGGTGTCATACGAGGCGCTCCAGTATGCAAAGGGATTAGTGAAACCTGGCGCAAAGCTGCTTGACGTGTGCGAGAAGGCCGAGGAGTTCATAAGGGGCAAGGGAATGGTGCCCGCTTTCCCAGTCAATCTCTCAATAAACGAGAGCGCTGCACACTACACCGCGGCTATCAATGACACGCTGCAGTTTACCGCGAACGACCTGGTCAAGGTGGACCTCGGCGCCCGCCTGGACGACGCTCTCGGCGACTGCGCCGTTACCGTTGACCTTTCTGGAAAGCACGCGAAGCTGGTAGAGGCCGCGGAACGCACGCTCGAAGCCGCGCTCAGCAGGGTTAAGGCCGGTGCCGAACTCAACTCGATAGGGAGGGAGGTGGAGAAGCAGGCGATTGAGTCAGGGTTCCAGCCGATAAGGAACCTCGGCGGCCACGCGATAGAGCGGGAGGAGCTCCACGCGAGCATCTTCATACCAAACTTCGACAACGGCGACACAACGAAGCTGGAAGAGGGGCAGGTTGTTGCCATAGAGACATTCATCACTACGGGAGAGGGCTTCGTTGTTGACGGAGACACGCTGCAGATCTTCCAGAAGACCGGGGACGCAAACCCACGCGCAGAAGAGGCAAGAAAGATATCTGCTGAGATAGACAGATCGTATGCTACGTACCCTTTCGCCCTAAGGTGGATTGCAAAGTCGTTCCCCTCAGAGTTCGGAATAAGAAGGGCACTCAATGAACTGAACTCTCTTTCTGTCCTCCAGTCGTTCCCAACACTCGTCGAGAGAAGCAAGGGCATGGTCGCACAGGCAGAGAAAGAGGTCATAGTGGAGAAGGGCGGCTGCGCTGTGGTCACTAAATGAACGTCGTCTCTACCGGCAGCCCCATCAGAACGAGCGTCTCGTCAAGTACTGATGGCAGTTCGGTTATGTCATCCTCGTCCTCAGTGAAATGCCCTCTTCCAGAATCGAGTACAAGCTTGGCGTTAAGCTTCTCTCTGAATAACTGCGCATTGCTCTCCGGAACTACTGGATCGTTGTCTGAATAGATAGCGACGAATGACTCGGCGTGGGATACGACCTTCTGCCAGTCGATCGGTGTGCTCGTCCATGGCTCCGCAATCGGTTTTTCATCATCGCTGAGCCCGGCGAGAGTGGTCCAGCCAGCAACCAGAACAACTCCGCCAACCTTTGTGCCTTCCGGAAGCGCTTCCAGGTACCTGAGTATGGTCTGGCATCCTATGCTGTGCCCTATCAGGAAGAGATCTCGGGTTGCACTGCCCGCGGCTCCCTGTAGCGCCGGAATCCATTCCTCCATCTTGGGCGCATTCGGATTGGGCATGTCTGGCGCCGATGCGTCGACTCCCCTCTTAGCGAGCTCTGACTTAAGCCAGGGTATCCAGTCGCTCTCAGAGTCGCCTCCCCATCCGTGAACTATTACTGCTCTGCTCATCAGTCCATCTCCTCGTGCTTCTCCCACACCTGGGAAGGCTTCTTGGCGGCCCGCGGCCCCGTGTGAGGTATGTAGTGCCACTCGTTGCCCCACGGGTCCTTCACCTTGGCCTTGGTGGGCCTGACCTTCGTGTATTTGGAGAGCGAGAACTCGTCCTTTGTCGGCTCCTCCGTCAGCATGGGACCCTGCTTTGGATGGTACTTCGGTTCCTTAGGAACCTGTAGTATGTCTATGCACGACACCGGGCATTCGGTGGGGCAGATCATGCATCCGATGCACTTATCTACCTGTATCGGATACTCGGTCATGTCGTCCTGGCTCGGAGGCTGCCCGCGCGCGTCCTCTATGTTCTTGTGCCTCGGCCTGGTGAAGTCAAGCGCGTTCACAGGGCACACATCGCCGCATATGCCGCACTGTATGCACTTGCTATCATCAAACGTGTACTTGAATGCCATTCAAATCTCACTTGGGCTGGTCAGGCTTCTGTGGCTGAGCAGGCTGCTTCTGCTGCGCCGGAGCCGGTGCCTCTTTCACCGCAGGTTTGGGCTTCGGCTCTATCAACCTGTTGAGTATGCCTCCCTTGAACGAGTAGAGCACGGCAATAAGGCCGCAGATCGAGAGTATGCCGAAGGTGATGTAGAATGTGTATATGGAGAGTGAGGGGTTGTTGATGGAGTTGAACGTCGCATTGAAGAAGCCCCATATGTTGCTCGTTGCCAGCGATACTGTCGGCGGCAGGATGGGCAGCGCGGTCGCTCCCTCGGTAACGAAGACCACGCCCGTTATGTACAGGAATGTGCCTATAAGCACGAGTATGGTCATGAGGCTGTTGTAGAGCGGTACCTCGTCCGTGTCCACCACGAGCATAAGCACCAGCGCCATCGCATAGAAATCTATCGCTAGCGGCTCAAACGGCACGGCCACAGGGAAGTCCTGGTAGATTGCGGGCCAGAATAGTATAAATCCAAGGAACACTACGAGGAAGATGCTCGCGTCCCTGAGCAGCACATAGACAAGCCACCATATATCTGCGGCAAGCCTAAGCGTGAACTTCTTAAGTATTCTGAGGAAGTAGTTCCTTGCTATCTGCACAGAAAGCGCGAGTATTGTGAGCATTGTGATGAGCACAACAACCGTGTTCTCCGTGTATACAGAACCTGCAGTCACATACGTTGTGGCGTCTTGGAGGAGTATGGGGACTAACATACAATCAAAACCATTTGTAATAAAAATCTTATAAGAGTACTCCCAAGTGATCCCATGCGCTTTTTCAGGTCACAGTCGGCAATCGAGTACCTGGTGACCTACGGATGGGCGATACTTGCCGTCGTGATTGTGCTCGCCGCACTGTACTCGCTGAATATCTTCAACCCGGGCTCGGTGCTGCCCTCCCAGTGCATACTTCCAGCAGGGCTGTCCTGCACCAGCGTCTCAATCGCAAGCAACGGGCTCGCGCAGATCAACCTGCTCCAGGCGACGCTCACTCCCATAAACCTCACCGCATATGGCTGCAACCTCAACAGCACCGTGGCGCACATGCAGATACCGCTCAACCCGCCTACCAACCAGATAAGGATGCAGATAGGAGGCAACTACTCCTTCACTGTGCAGTGCTATGGGGGAAACAGCGCCTATTCGGCCGTGCCCGGGACACCGTTCCAGGGCTACCTGAGCATCAATTACACAGAGAGCACGAGCGGCTTCCCGCACGTGGTCATCGGAAGACTTACCGGAAAGCTCTCCTAGAGGATCAGGCGCACTTCGTGTAGCCACAGTTCTTGCAGGTGTAGCAGCCGCTCTCGTGCACCAGCGCCACTTCGCTGCACTCGGGGCAGGTCTCCGGCTTTATGCCCTCGTGCTGCTTCTCCTGTCCGCCCACGCTGAGCTGCACTCCCTGGCCTGAGCCCTCCGCACCCTCTTCCAGAGGCACCGCCTTCATCGTGACGTTTCCGAGCGTTATCTCAAGCGCCTTGGCGATCGCGTCAGGCACGCTGTAGAGCTTCAGTCCGCGGTCCCATGTTATGGCGTCGTTAGCCTTTATGCCCTTCAGGCTCTGTATCACGTCGCTCAGGTTGCCATTTAGCTGCACATATCTGCTTATCAGCCTGCCAATGGCTTCGGTATAGCTCTTCTCCTGGCTGCCGGTGTGGCCCATGTTGACGAATACCTCGCGTATCTTGCCGTCCTCGCCTAAGTTAGCGGTGACGTAGAGCGACGTCTGCTGCATCTTGAGCTTGACAGTCTTTCCGACCATCGCCTGCGGCCTCTTCCACTCCTCCTGCACCGCAGCCTCGGTCTTGGCCTTTGCCTTCTCCTTCTTCTTCTCTTCCTCGTCGCTTATGAGTATTCCTTCCCTGGATCCCTCCCTGTACACCGTTATGCCCTTGCATCCTGCCTTCCAGGCCATCATGTAGATGTCGCCCACCTGCTCCACGCTGGTGTCCTCAGCCAGGTTCACCGTTGAAGATATGGCGCTGTCAATGTGTTTCTGTATTATCCCCTGCAGCCTGACCCTGAACTCCGGCTTTATCTCGTGTGCCGGCACGAAGAAGTCTGGCAGCTTGGCGTCGTTCTTCAGCCCTGCGGTCTGCATGTACTCGAGTACGAGAGGATGGTAGACCTTGAAGAACTCCTTGCTCAGGGACTCGCTCCTGCGCGTGTAGCTGAAGGCGAAGATGGGTTCTATGCCGCTCGACGTTCCGGCGAGCACGGATCCGCTCCCCACAGGAGGGATTGTGAGCAGCGCCACGTTGCGTATGCCGTTCGTTGCTATCTTGTGCCTCAGGTCCTCGCTCAGCGTTTTTATGAATGGCATTGAGAGGTGCTTCTCCCTGTCGAAGAGCGGGAACGGCCCCTTCTCCTTCGCTATCTCTGTGCTCTCGTCGTATGCCGCGTTCTCTATCGCTGCGAAGAGCCTCTCCACGA
Organism: Candidatus Martarchaeota archaeon; assembly: GCA_023476545.1. GTDB lineage: Archaea > Micrarchaeota > Micrarchaeia > Micrarchaeales > CABMGC01 > JAJYVH01. Next base: position 12,457 of record JAMCYP010000020.1, read on the forward strand.
ACTGCAGCGACTCCTCGCTGTCGTACTTTATCTTGAGCCTAGAGAGCATGTCCCCCAGTCCCGTGACTCCCAGCCCAGTCCTCCTGCTCTTGCTCACGGCGTCGGCCTGCTCCTTGAGCGGGTGCCTGTCTGCGTTGTAGTCCAGGACGTTGTCAAGGAAGCGCATCGAGTATCTCGTAGCCTTCTCCAAGCTCGCCCAATCTACTCGCGCGTTATCTGTGAACGAGTCGAGCACGAAGGCGGAGAGGTTGAGGCTGCCAAGGTCGCAGGCGCCGTACGGCTGCAGCGGCTGTTCGCTGCATGGGTTGGTGGTTATCACCTCCATCCCGTTGTACTCGCTCGGCGAGTACTTCTTGACCGTGTCCCAGAATATCAGCCCCGGCTCGGCCCAGTCCCTAGCGGCTTTTATCAGTTCGTTCCAAAGCAGCCTTGCCTTCACCACTCTCTCTATCTTTCCCGTCTTCTTGCTGTCGAACCTCAGTGTGAAGTCCGTGTCGCCTTCCACCGCGCGCATGAACTCGTCTGTTATGCGTATGCTGATGTTCGCATACCTTACCTTCTTCAGGTTCTGCTTCACCTTTATGAACTCAATAACGTCCGGATGGTCAACGCTTATGGTTATCATCAGGGCCCCGCGCCTGCCGTTCTGGCCTATCGTATGCGTGGTCTCGCTCATTATCTCCATGAACGACACGGCACCGCTGGAGAATACTGCGCTGTTGTTCACCGGAGCCCCTCTCGGTCTCAGGAGCGTTATGTCTGAACCCACCCCCCCTCCAAGGCTGTACGTCCTTGCCGCTTCCTTGCACCAGTCGAATATCGCCTCAAGCGAGTCCTCCTTTATCGGAATGACGTAACAGTTCCCAGTGAGTATGCCATTGCCCAAAACAAAAGTGTGTGTCTTAGGTTCATCGCAGCAGTAAACGTCCTCTTCGATGTTTGTTTCTTCAATCGATTCTATCCCTATGGTGTATCTCTTCTGTGGCCCTTTAGACTTTCCAAATTTGGCAAGGTGATCAGAACGCAGGAACAAGTCCTCGGATAACGAAGCTTTCCAGAAGCCCAGCCTGTACAAAGGCGCGGGTGCGCCACTGTAAGGACTGTATTCTCTACACGTGAAGATGTCATTGCCGATCAAGCCAACCCTGCCCAGCTGCGTCTTTATTATTTCTAAATCCTTTTTGTTGTGAGAGTCTATTCCGGCACTTACTCCACGCGTATCCATCCATCCGTCAGTACCAATATACCCGCTTATGAAGCCATACCAGTAAGAAGAAGTTTCAGATGTTGGTGGAAGTTTCTTCAAGTCATAGACCGAGCGTATGCCGCTACCCAGCAAGGCGCCTTTGAGCGTGTCGTTATTTCCACCATACTCGTGAACCTTAGGCAGGTATTTCGCAAGCTCTCTCTGTGCTCCGAATAGCCAAACAGAGTAAGTTGTACCGGCGTAGTTCTTGGTTCCATCCCCGTACACAATTCCATGAATCACACCGTCGTAGTACTTCGAATCTTTTTTGGGTTTATCTGGAAGGTTCACCACAAGGCCGTTGCCGCCTTTGTAGTTCATCAATTCAACGGTAGTCTTCTTGACTAGGCGTTTGTTTGATCTTATGACCCAATCGTGGTTTGCCGTTGCAAATAAGACATCCCCATTTTTAAGTTTGACTTTGTAGAGCGTCTGCCTGCCGAAGTTTCTGAAAGTAACCGTTGACCATCCCTTAGGGGTTAGCACTTCAACCGCCTGCCCTACCAGATTCTTTATATTGACACTCTCCACAGTGTTGAGGTGTTCTATGCCCTGTAACAGGAGTTTGTTGTTGTAGCCCAGTATGGGAGTAACGGCGTCTACGGTCTTCTTTATAAGAACTTGGGTGTCGCCTCTTAAACAATTTAGTAGCGTAGCCCTCTTCCTGGCCCCGGCGCCGAACATTATCCTGCCTCCTGGGACGAATCTGAAATCCTTGAGCAGCCACATGAACTTCTCATGCCACTCGCTCCTCTTCGCGTCATCGGTTTCCACGCTAGCGAGTTCGTGCGATATTCGCTCCCACATCTCGGCAGGCAGCTTCTCAAGCACGCGCCCCTTCTCGTCCTTCAGCGCATACTTCTCATAGAAGACTCGCGCCCTTATCTCGTCGCCATTGAAGAAGTCGAGCGTCTCCTTCGGTATGCCTACTACCTGCTGCTCCTCAACCTTCAGCTCCTGTTCCTCCTCTTCCTTCTTCGAAGCGCGTTTATCATCAGCCGAAACCAATCCCACACCACTTAATTATACACAGAAAAACAAGGCGAACCCTTGTCGCCAGCAATACTTTCTACGCATACCTATTTAATCCTGACTTCAGAAAAAAGTTCGCGTGTTTTCTCCGTAGGAATTCCAATAACAAATCATGTATGTGTGTAAAAGTTTCACGAAAATCCGTCGAACTCCTTGATCTTCCGCTGCTTTATCTTCTCGAGCGTCTTCCAGTACTCGCGTATGTATGGGTTGAGCCTCTTGCTCTCAAGGTTGCTCTTTATCGCCTCGATCGTGTACCTGTCGCTAGGATATCCGGAGCCTATCTCCACCCCGCTCTCGCGCTCGATGCGTTCCATCTCCCTGTCACGTATTACCTTCGAGATTATGCTCGCCGCCGACACCACCGGATAGCGCGCGTCTGCCTTGTGCTCCGACACTATGCGCATCGACTCCCTGTCCTTCTCCTTCTTCAGGCCCTTGACGCCCATAACCCGCATCGGCGTCTTTGACGATAGGCTCATTCTCACGCCGAAGCGCTCCGCGCGGACGTCGGGCGAGTCTATGTACATGCGCCTGACCCTGCTCTCCAGCGAGTCTACAAGCTGCGCGAACCTTATGGCCTCAAGCTGGTTGAGCGAGACTCCGCTTCGCATCGCGCTGTTTATCTCCTCGTTGCTTATCGGATAGTACTTGACCTCCTCGCATATGTCGTGTATCTCATCGAAAAGGAACTCGCGCTTCCTCCTTGTGAGCATCTTGGAGTCGCGCACTCCGATATCGGACAGGTGTCTCTCCCTGCCCTGGCTGACGCATATTACGCTGACCACGAGCGGGCCTATGACCGCCCCCCTTCCGGCCTCGTCCCCGCCGCCGATCATCATGCTAAAACTCTCAGATTAGATATGCTCGGCTAAGCCTTAAAACACTTCTCAAGAACGCGGAATCTTCAGGAGACGCTCTTCCTGTCAACGACTATGTAGTCGTTCACCGCCATGACGCTATCGTAGGCGACCTTCAGCCTGCCATCCTTCGCGTCAAGCTTCTTAACGAACTCGTTGTCCGCGTTGGGCTCCACAAGTAGGCTGGTAAGCTTGCCAGTGACCTCATTCAGTTCCGCGTCCAGGAATCTTCCCAGGTCGATCCCGTCGCTGGTGATGACCTCTTTTCCGATGAGCTGTTCAGCAATAACGTACTTGACCATGTTTTCGCCTCAAAACACAATATCTCTATACAGATAACATTATTAATCTTATACTACTTCGAGTACCGTCTTCTTCTTCATCGCGTTGAGCACGTGTCCGTAGTCGCGGTAGTGAATGAAAGCAGTGATAGAGAGCGTGTACTCGCCCTTGTCAGTGCCAGAGTCACCGTGTACCTCAACCCTTGCATCCTTCTCCTCTCCCGGGGCCAGTGTTCCGACACGCAGCTCCTTTGCCGCTGAGAGTCCGGTGTCATCCAGACTAAGTCCTTTGGGCACCTGCACCACGACCGAGCTAAGCACAGGCTCGTTCGTTAGGTTCTTTATGTGCATGAGCAGAAGGCTTGAGCTCTTCCTGTTAGCATAGAGCCTGTACGGCACGAACTCGCTGGCTATCTGATATGGAAGAGTCCTGCCGACCTCCACGGCCGCGTCTTTCTTCCCGAACAGGTCAAGTATCTTCACGATGTCGCCGTAGAGAAGAGTGCAGTAAAAGTATTTAAAGCAGGCGGAGAAACTGCCAGTAAAAGTTTATTAGACTGGATTTGCCATCCAAAACATGCGACGCCTGCGGCTGCAATCTGCCATGGAGTACCTGATGACCTACGGCTGGGCAATACTTATCATCGCGGTAGTCTTGGGCGCTCTGTTCCAGCTAGGCGTGTTCAACTCGGCAACATTCGCCCCCCGCGCAGCTCCCGGCTCATGCCAGGTCTTCAGGCCAAACGGACCAGGGTCGCCGTCTTTCGTTAACCTGCAGGGAGTCTGCACCGGCCAGCTTCCCCAGTACATAGCTGCGTTCAACGATTCGAGAGGGTCTGAGATGTCTGTGGCGAACCTGAACTATTACGGCGGTACCACATACACACTTTCAGTGTGGGTTAAGGTGCCGTTCTCTTCTCCAACGGCGGCTGGACCGACATCATCGGATACGGAGGTGGAGGAAGCAGGTTCACACTGCTCTTCAACTCGTGTTTCGGCCCCGTGACCTTCTTCCGAAACAGCAACAACATACAGGCCGGCACTGGTATCTGCCTGCCTAACAGCGACATTGGGCAATGGCTCTTCTTCGCAGGCACGTACAACGGCAGCAGCGTAAACGCGTATGTCAACGGAGCATGGGTCAGCAACACAGCGATAAGCGGATCCATGGCGACCCAGGCCTCATTCCAGCTAATTCCGGACGGTGTGCCAAACACGTACTTCGCAAATCTGCAGGCATACAATACCTCGCTAACAGCGAATGAGATACAGGCGCTTTATCTGGAAGGCATCGGTGGAGCCCCGATCAAGCCGCAGAACATCGTGGGCTGGTGGCCGCTCAACGGCAACGCGAATGACTACAGCGGCAATAACAACAACGGCGTGCCTACCAACATGGTGTACACGAACCAATGGCTCTCTGGATATACGCCTCCCTGAAGATAAGGCTATTCGGACTCGTGCCTGACTATCTTGAGGTATCCTGGCTTAGGCGTGTATATGTCGCCGGTGCGGCTCAGGTCGTCTATGTAGCGCTTCGCCGTGCCCTTGTCCACTCCCGCCTTCTCCGCCTCCTCCATCACGCGCTCGAACCTCGCCTCCTTCTCGTCCTGTTCAAGCTTGCGTATGATGCTCATGATGAGATTGATCCTGTCTACCTTCTCCTTCGAGAAGCCCGTGGTGAGTATGTCTATGTTTACGGCACCTCCCTTCTCCACGGCAAGTGTCTGCAGCATGTAGTTCACAAGTCCTATGCCTATCTCAGCGTCGCGCAGCTCCACCACGTTTGCAAGCCTCGTCTTTGCGCTCGCCTCCGAGAGCCTTACGAGTCCCTCTATCTGCCTCGGGGTTATGGGAGTGGTGCCGGACCTCATTCCCAGCTTCCTCAGTTCCAGGTAGAACTTCTCTATGCGTTCGCTCGCGTCCTGCGATAGCCTGGGGCTGACCTGCTTTCTTGCCAGTGCAACATACTTCCTCAGCATGTCCTGGGTGATGGGCGGCGCCTCAACCTGCTTGTAGTCCTGCTCCTCTGCTATCTGCGCTCCCGCGGCAGCGTGCTGCACCAGTATGTGCCTGGCGATGCTCCTGTCCTGCTCCTCGTCCATAGTGTCCCTTATTGGGAAGATCAGGTCGAAACGTGAGAGCAGTGTCGGCGGTATATCGAACTGCTCCGCGGGAAGTATGTTCGGGTCGAATCGTCCGTACTTCGGGTTCGCCGCGGCGAGTATTGCCGTCTTGGTGTTGAACTTCGCCACTATGCCAGCCTTTGCTATGCTGATGCTCTGCGACTCCATTGCCTCGAGCAGCGACGACTTGTCCTCGTCGCTTATCTTGTCAAACTCGTCTATGGAGACCTCGCCTCCAGATCCCAGTACCAGCGCCCCTGCCTTGAGCGTCCATCCACCTTCGGAGAACTCGTCCCTCTCCGCCGCGGCCGTGAGTCCCGCGCTCGTCGTGGACTTTCCGCTCACGTATATGCCCTTAGGCACTATCGTTGTAGTGGCCTGTAGCAATCTCGTCTTTGCGCTTCCAGGGTCTCCGATGAGCAGCATGTGTATGTCGCTCCTCACCAAGCTGCCGTCCACCAGCTTCTTGTTCTGCGTGCCGCCGAAGAGCTGCAGAACCATCGCCTTCTTTATCTCATCATAGCCGTAGATCGAAGGCGCTATCGACCTGGCTATCTTCTCGAATATGTGCGGGTCCTTTGCCAGTTCCCTTATCTCCTTCTCCTCATCCTGCGTTATCTCCAGCTCGGCGAACTCCTTCTGCTTCGCCATTATCGACACTGCGTCTATGAACATGGTGAACTGCGCCTTCTCCTGCTTTCCGCGCACGTTCCTCCTCGGCCTTATCCTGAGCACGCCCGTTATGTCTACGCGGTCTCCGGGCTGCTGTTTGTTGACAAGGTCGTCCTCCAGCCAGACCTCGAGCTGCCACGTTGGCGTGCTTCCCTTCAGCTTCTCCAGCGGGTCCTGCACCGCGATGCGCTGCAGGTTTATGAACGTGCTCTCCTCGTTCATCTGCCTGAGCGCGCGCCTCTTGCACTGCGGGCAGACATCCGGCACGTTGTCGCGCTCGATCTCAACCTTTGTTATGGTGCCGCACAGGGCGCACTTGTACACGCCCATGTGCACCATGGGAATTATCTCGGACTTCTTGACTATCAGAGAGTCCAGGGTAAGCAGCTTTCCGATCTGGTCGGAGCCCACGTCCTGTATGAGCGGCGTCGTCCCCGTGTCGAGGAGG
>JAMCYP010000017.1 GCA_023476545.1 Candidatus Martarchaeota archaeon
CGTGGTTCTCTCCGGGAGTGAACCTCATCGTGTAGGCCATGAAGATCCTCTTCGATGGCTTCTGCACCAGCGCCGCATACCTCCTTATTATTCCAGCTTCCGTCAGCTTCTTCAGCACGTAGATGACGCGCATCTGCGTCGTCTTCGCCTTGCTTATCAGGTCCTTGAGCTTGATCCTGCTGTTCGTGTTCAGCGCCTGCAGCACCTTCTTCTCGGTATCAGAGAGTTTCTCGCTTGCGTCTATCAGCTCGTTCCTCACAGGGAAGAAGCCGATGACGTTGAGGTCTGCGGTGGAGATGCGGAGCAGCGGCCTGTACTTCTTGAAGTCTATCCTGAATTTCCACTGCCATCTTATGAACTCCCTTGGCGATAGGCCCACGACGTAGAGCAGCAGGTCGAAGTCGCCCTCGGCCAGATATGCGTCCTGCACGAAGATGTCCTTCTGAACCCTCTGCCTCAATATGTCCAGCTCCGGGCGCTCGCCGAAGCGGATGGTTATGATACGGCCTTCTGGAAAACCGAGCTTGCCGGTATCGAGGTCAAGCGTGTATGCCAGCCCGTACCTCTCGTCCAGCTCAGCCAGCGACTTTGATACCGTATGGTACGAGATCTTCAGGCTCCTGCCGAGACCCTTGAGCGACTTCCTCGAGTTCTTGTACATCTCCGCGAGCAGCTTGTACGGCAGCTCCTTCTCAACGAACTCTTGCGTCTTCTTCGAAGCCGGCATAAATACATCTCTAATTTATATTAATTGCAACAGATTATTTAATAAACATACGCATATTATAACTAATATTCCAATAAGTATATATATTCTGGCGACAAAATGTTATACGATGGGAAGAGGAGCATGTGGGGTCAGCATAGGCATCTGCTTCTGCTGAATCTGTGAGACTTATTGTAACCCACCCTACATCTCACTCGCCGCTGCTCCTTCTCATCTCAGATGCGAATAGTCGTTAAGCGTGTGCAGCCGCATATGCCCGCGCCCGTCAATCTCCAGCTCACTTATGCCAGTGTTCCCTACCCTGGCTATTCTATTCAATCTCATGTGCTGCTCGCTATTCATCCCTTTTCCGAACAGCGCTATGCCCACTACAGCAGACAGGAACATGCCGTGGGTCACTGCAATGACAGTGTGCTTCCTCGTTCGCTTTGCATACGAGAGGAAGGCGAGGGCTCTCTTGCGCAGGTCGAAGAAGTTCTCCTCGTCGGAGTAGTGCCATCGCCTGTCGCCTGCATGCGCCTCGCGTATGGCGCGTATGCGCCTTGCCTCCGCGCCCGCACGGCGCTTGCCTATCAGTTCCGAAGGCGACTTGTTCTCGTTGAGCAGCGGAGTATATACTATCTTCAGTCCTGTCTCCTTTGAGATGATCTTCGCGGTCCCCACTGCCCGCGCGTACTCGCTGCAGAGGATCAGCTGGGCGTGCACCCGCTTCAGCTTCCTCGCCACAGTCCTTGCCTGCCTCAGCCCCTCGGCCGAGAGCGGCGTAGAGGGGCGCTGGTGCACGTTGGTGTGGTTCAGCTTGCTCTTCGCGTGCCTGACGAAAAAGATCCTCACCCGTACACACCCAACCGGTCCGCTATGCCTGCTTCTTTCCCTTTGCCTTCCCTTTCCTGCCCTGCCCCTCTATGCGTTCGTACTCCTTGGCAACATCAGAGTCCATCGCCTGCTGCTTCTCCCTATCTCTGTCCTTGGCGAAGAGCGCGTACAGCGAGACGCCAATTCCGATGAAGAACACGATTATAGCGACGCCAACGTATATGCCTATGGACGACTCGCCAGACCTTATGCTAGAGAGCGCCAGGGGCAGCGTGTCAACGGTAACGTTTGCGGTCCGGTTCGCGGTGTTGTAGAAGAAGGCGTAGTAGGCGCCGGGGAGAAGGAAGGTGGTGTTCTCGAGGTAGCTCGGCGCGCTGAGGTTGGCGAAGTTCGTATATGGAAACACGCCTGTGCTGCTGTTCTCGTATACTTCGTATACGCCGTTGCCCTCGAGCGAGAGCGCTTCTGAGCGGGGGCTATAGTTGGCTGAGGAAGAGGCGGAGATGAGGCTGAATGCGGTAGAGTTGGTCATGTAGAAGTCTATTGGAGAGCTGGAGTTGAACGTAAGCACGGTAAGGCCCGACTGGTTCAGCCCTACGGCTACGTATCGCGACGATAGCGGCGCGACTGTCAGGTTATGCGGCACCGGAGATGGAAAGATTGACGGCAGGGCTATGCCTGGCGACAGGAAAGCAATGGCCACACCTATAACTATTAGCGCCAGACCGAGATACAATATCCTTTTCCTCACGCAATCAGAATTGCTTTGCAACTCATGCTTAAAGCCTTTTTCCTCGCGCGCCGCTACAAGTTATTTAAATGATTGGTAGTAATAGTTTTGAGTGGTCTGTTGGCTGCTAATCTGGTAAAGACAGGCATAAGCGGATTGGACGCTATGCTCTACGGAGGCGTGCCCGAAGGCAACCAGGTGATAATCTCTGGAGGCCCTGGAGCCGGAAAGACGCTCCTGTCCTTCGAGTACCTGTACAGGAGCGCTAAGATGGGCATAACCTCGGTATTCTTCGCCCTGGAGGAGACGCCTGAGCGCGTGCTGGCTAATGCGAAGGCCGCGTTCACCGAGTTCACGGACATAGACGACCTGATAAAGAGCAAGAAGCTGATAATAGACGGGGAGGACCCAACAACTGTGCTGAGGAGCGGCTCCGCAGGCGGTACATCGCAATACGAGTTCGGGAAGGTGGTATCTGACATAGAGTCGCTAGTTGTCTCGAGCGGCGCGAAGCGGATCGTGATAGACTCGCTCTCAGTTATAGACATGCTGGTATCTGATCCTGTAGTATACAGGAGATCTATGCTCGCGCTGGTGAACAACCTGCGCAGGCTGGGCGTCACCTCGTTCCTGACAGCCGAGATGGCAAATCCCGAGAGGAGGGAGCTCAGGTTCAAGGTGGAGTACTTCGTGTTCGATGACATAATAGTCATGTACGAGAAGGGCGAGGAGGACAAGCGGATGCTCGCGATGGAAGTGATAAAGACCAGGGGCGCGAAGCACAGCTTCGTGACGACGCCTTACGAGATAACCTCGAAGGGCGTCAACGTGATGTCCGCGGAGGAGATGGGCCTTTAGTTTGCTCAAGCTGGTGCGATGCGGGGAGAGGGCGGCTGGACGGAAGACGGGAAGAGACTCAAGGTATACGCGTCAGCAACACTGCTGCTCGTGGGCGTCGCGTTGCTCTCGTTCATACTAGTTCCCCAGGGCGCAAGCCAGGGGGCGTGCGGAAGGCTGGTGATACAGAGCAGCAGGTACGCATGCTACACCAGCCTGGCACTCGCACAGACGAACGCGAGCCTGTGCGGCTACGAGCCGTCCACGTTCGCTGACTCGTGCTACCTGCAGGTGGCCGAGAAGGGCAACAGCACAGATACGTGCGGCAGCATAGGCAACCTCAGCCTCAGGGGCGAATGCGTAACCTCGACAGCGGAGGCAAGCGGCAACTACTCGGCATGCACAGGCGCGCAGGAACCTTACGCATCCAGGTGCTTTACGGGAGTGGCCGTACGCTTGGAGAACGCCAGCATCTGCGGACTCGCCACGAACTCCACCGCGGCTCTGGAGTGCGGTTCGATAATCAGCATACGCAAAGCGGTTAGCACAGGTGTCGGCTCCTTCTGCGCCAACGTCACCAACAGCCACGACAGGAACGTGACAGCCTACATAATAGGCAATGCCAGCTCCAGCCAGCAGGCCCCTAGCCTGGAAAGCGGATCCGCATTGAGCATACTCGCGTTCATGCCTAACGTCACATATACTGCCAGGGACTACTGCTACATCAGCCTGGCGACGAGCAACGCAAATCCCAACCTTTGCCTCAACGTGAGCGCCGGCGAGGCCGCCACGCTATGCGACGAGCAGGCAGGACGGCTGGTGCATAACACGACCTCGAACTTCACCACGCTGCTCAACGCGTGCGAAGCCTCTGGAACGTACTCGTCTGAATGCGTGAACTACGTGACGCTGAGACAGGCTGTCGAGACGCGGAACGCTACGTTATGCGCCAGCTTGACCGCGGGCCTGGATAACCAGTGCTATGCGCTCCTTGCGAGCGCGTACAACGATACCAGCTACTGCGGCAGCATCTCCAACGCTAGCATTGAGCAGGCATGCATATCCGGTTCTTGAGTTGATCGATTGGCTAAAGGTCTCGTATCCTGCATAAAGCACAACACGGCCGACGGGCAGGCAGACTACTTCGTGGTTGTACACGACGACACTACGAGCGTGCGCTCGCTCAAGAGCGCTATGGCGTTGGGGCTCGGAGAGGCGGGAGAACTAGAAGTCGCGGAAGGTAGGGTGGAGAAGTTTGAGCCGGAGGACGACGGGAAGGAGAGGAAGGCGATCGAGAAAGCGATAGCCGACATGGCCGCAGGAATGCTGAAAGGAAGCGTGCGCAAGATAGGCGTGGGCGCCATCGACCCCGTAACCGAGAAGATGTGGGAGAGGCTGCGCGGGGCTATGCGCCTCCTGGCGAGGAAGCTCATGATAGGCGCGCCGATAGTGATCCGGTTCCACAACGACATAGATGGCGCGAGCGGCGCTTATGCGCTCTACAAGGCGCTCTCTGCAGCCATGGGAACAGGAGAGCTCATAGCCTACAAGCCCAACATCTCGTGGCGCATGCACGGCTCAGTGTTCTACTCCGCGGAGGATGCGACCAACGACACGCTGGTGTGCAACAACTACGAGTGCGTGGAGAAACCGCTGCTGATCGTCATCGATTTCGGAACAGCGGAAGAGAGCAACGCTGGACTTGAGATAGCGAAGGAGAAGTTCGACATAATCTGGCTAGACCACCACCCGATAATCGAGGGCTTCAAGGGCAAGGAGCTCGAGCACTACATCAACCCATGGCAGTTCGGAGGGGACTCAAACTATACCGCTGGATTCCTCGCATGCGTCTTCGCGCACACGCTCGAGGACGTGGATACGAAGGAGATGGAGGAGGCATCGTTCATAGGCGATTACAGCATATACTCCAAGCCCACTGTGGGCAGCAGGCGGCTTGCCGCGCTGCTAGACCTGCTGACGAGCGACACCAGGGTGATATCGGGCATGAAGGGCAACCTCACGCCGGAGAGCGTCGATTCCGTGCTGAAGGACAAGGCGAAGAGCGATGAGCTCATAGCGTATGCGGAGAGCAGGGTAGCGGAGATGCTCGACCTCGCGCTGGGTTCCATCAAGGTATACAACGCAGACTCCATACGCATATATGTGGCGGACTTCGAGGCGATACGCACCAACGACCAGGAGAGGTACCCGCTGCCAGGCCGGTTCGCGTCGAAGCTGCTGGGCAGGATAGAGGAGCTGAACAAGAGCCCGTGCATCCTCCTGCTCCACTTCGGCTATTTCATCTCGACGCGCATGAGCAAGAAGCTGATAGGCAAGGTTGACCTGCTGGGTGCGCTCGAGAAGGTGCACGCCGATTACTCCAACTACGTCGACTCCACGGGCGGACACAGCAACGCAGCTAGCATAAAGATGAACGGCGGGGAGATGAAGAAGGCGATAATCAAGGACGTGGTGGACACGCTGAAGGAGGAGATAGAAGGCGGCTAGGCCGGGCTGGGTGTTGGCGCCTGGGGGGCAGCGGCAGGCTTTATCCCATCGCGCTGCCTCTGCGACGTGTGTATTGTGAAGTAGATTCCGAGGAAGAAGGCGAAGATGGCCAGCTCGATGGCGTGCACAGGCCTGGTGAGGAAGAAGAAGTAGAACTCGGTGGCCAGCGCAGAGACTAGGAAGCCAGGCCAGAAGAGTTGCAGCAGGAGAGGGGCTCGATGGTAATCGGATTTCAGCTCTATGTTCATGCTCCTATACTTTGACGCGAGGAACGTGCTGGAGAGGTGGTACATGCCTGCGAAGAGCACCATCGTTATTGCGTAGAAGATTATCTGCGACTCAGCGGTAGGCAGGACTAGGAAGTATATCAGCAGGTATGCGGCTATCGCGGTTATGCTGAACGAGACAGGGAGTGATATTTTTGGAGGCCGCCTGCGCAGCGTGTCGTAGGCCATGCTGCCTATGTAGAATACAACCAAAACTATGACAATGGCGTAGCTGTTCGTGTCGAAGAGCGAGACGCCGCCGATGATGCACGATGACGACTGCGCGCCGTACGAGACTATGAAGTCGTAGATTATCTGCGTGGCGATCATGAAAGTGAATACGAAGTTGACGTGCTTGTCATCGACTATCTTGCCTATTGCCAGCGCAGCCAGTGACATAAGCGCGATGACCGCCGAGATATTGAGCATCGCAGAGATGGGACTGCTGCGCAACTCGCTGTAGCCGTTGAAATTGGATAGGAAGACGCTCGACACTGTCCTGTTCAGGCAGATGGTGGTCTGGAAGCCCGTATAGTAGAGCAGGCTCACGAAGAGTATGAGCGCGATCAGCGCCGCAGGCATAGCGTAGTCTCGGGCCGGCATGCGCTAGAAGCATGGCTGGGAATGTATTTATACTTGCCCGATGATACAGTCAAGAGGGCATGATGACAAAAGCGCAGAGCGCGATGGAGTACTTGATGACCTATGGTTGGGCCATCCTGATTATCGCTGTTGTTCTCGGAGCGCTGTTCCAGCTCGGCGTATTCAATTCAGGTACATTCGCTCCGCGTGCACCTCCTGGCGCATGCCAGGTATTCAGACCTAACGGACCTAATACTGCATCGCTGATAAACCTCGAGGGCGTGTGCAACGGAGAGCTGCCGCAGTACGTAGCAAACCTTACGGGTACGGGAGGTGTAACAATAAGCAGTCCAAATGGCGAACAGTCAGGTACGCAACCCATAACAGCAACATACTGGTTCAATGAACCTAATCCTGCAGGTGAAGGGGAGGTTCACTTCTTTAGCTATGGCCAGGAAGTCTGCCCGAGCCAAGCATTTACTGTAGGTGTGGCGAACCCTAGCGGAGTCGGCCATAATTATATAGATACGTGGTGTACCCAAATATTCACAACTCCGACTGTTAACGCGAATGTGTGGTATTTTGGCATAGGTCAAATCAATGCGACATCAGAAAGAGCATGCATTGCAGGGCCTTCAATATCATCAGTATCATGCGCCACAGAGCCGATAACTGCAAACGTAGTAGGTTCTACCCCTATATATCTTGGAACATGGCCGAATCGTCCAGATTATGTGGGAAAACTAGCCAATATACAATTCTACAATGCCTCTCTGACATTAGCTGAGGTCAATGCCCTCTATGCTGAGGGCATAGGTGGCGCACCCATCAAGCTCCAGAATCTCGTTGCCTGGTGGCCGCTGAATGGAAACGCCAATGACTACAGCGGGAACAACAACAATGGCGTACCCAGCGGAGTCACGTACACAAACCAATGGGCGAGCGGGTATACCCCACCGTGATAATATGGCGCAGAGGAGAGCACAGTCGGCGATGGAGTACCTTATGACCTACGGTTGGGCCATTCTGATAATTGCTGTTGTTCTCGGGGCGCTGTTCCAGCTCGGCGTCTTCAATGCGGGCACGTTCGCGCCCAGGGCGCCGCCGGGCGCATGCCAGGTATTCAGACCTAACGGACCAGGTTCAGCTTCTTTCATCAACCTTGAGGGGGTATGCAACGGAGAGCTGCCGCAGTACGTGTTGGAGTCAAACGGGCAAAACGGCAATCAGTACATACAAATAGCATACTCATCAACGCTAGCTGCTGTAGCTGGGCAGTTCTCTTTAAGCTGGTGGTTCTCGCCTGCATTACCCGCCAGTACAACGTATGATGAAGAGATGATCACGTCGAGATGCCAAGGTGATGCCACGTTCGACATGCAACTGGAAAATGGCGGATTACATGGAGATATTGGAACCGGACAGGCATTCTTGACCACAGGTGTGAATTATGATTTTGGGCCATCGCAGAGCGCGTGGTATTACGTAGTCACCGAATTTACCTCGACAGGTTGGTCGATATATTTGAATGGCAATAATGTTTCTCACGGTACCTATGTAAGCGGTACACCGAGCTTAGTTTACAATGGCAATAGCCTAAACATAGGAAGCAGTTGCGGTGCATCGGACTTCACCGGCAGTATGGCCGATATACAACTCTACAACAGTTCGCTATCGGCAAACGAAATTCAGGCTCTTTATTTGGAGGGCATCGGCGGCGCACCGATCAAGCTGCAGAACCTGGCCGGCTGGTGGCCGCTCAACGGGAACGCCAATGACTATAGCGGAAATGATAATAATGGTGCGCCAATCATCATTGCCGGCACGCAGGCCAGCACGTCCTACACGAGCGCGTGGGCGGGCGGGTACACTCCACCGTGATACCATGGCACAAAGTAGAGCGCAATCGGCGATGGAGTACCTCATGACCTACGGGTGGGCGATACTTGTTATCGCGGTTGTCCTCGGCGCCCTCTTCCAGCTCGGAGTCTTCAACGCGGGCACGTTTGCTCCCCGCTCACCTCCAGGATCGTGCCAGGTGTTCAGGCCCAACGGCCCTGGAAGCGCATCGCTCGCCAGCCTCGAAGGCATATGCAACGGACAACTGCCGCAGTACGTTCTGAACATAAACGGCAACGGCGGAGGGGTAGTTGTGAATAACAACCCGCTCATCGGATTTAACAACTTCACAATATCTGCCTGGCTCTACGAAAGCGGGTCTTCAGTATATTCGAACTGCTGCGGCGGGGCAATCAATCTCATGAGCGAAAACGATTGCGGAAGGGTGCACATATACAGGGAATGGGCGCAGGGGTCAACGTCGGTCACAGTGTGCGCGTCGAACGCGACGAACACGATATGGGACTATGTGAATCCCTCCCTTCCTGTGCAGAGGTGGAACTTTATCACCGCCACGTACAACAGCGTGTACCTCGCGATGTACTACAACGGCGCGCCAACCAACACCGCCAAACTAATCGGGCCCCTTGTTCCTCTGGGTTCGTTGAGTCTCTGCCTCGCGGGAAGCGCCAACGGCTGCGACGGCAATGAGTACCTGAATGGTTCGATGGCGAACATTCAGATCTACAACCGCTCCTTCAGCGCTAACGAGGTGCAGTACATGTACGCGGAGGGCATCGGCGGCGCGCCGATCGACCCGCAACACCTCGTCGGCTGGTGGCCCCTCAACGGCAACGCCAACGACTATTCTGGCAACAATAACAATGGAGTTCCGAACGGAGTGACGTACACCGCCCAGTGGGCCTCGGGATATACGGTTCCTTGAGGAAAAGCCGGATCAGACTCCGTGGAACCAGAAGCCCTTCTCATCCTTCTTCGGCTTCTTCTTGAGCACCTTGCCCAGCAGTGACTTGTCCTCCTTCTGCGGCTCTATCTTTACGCCCATCTCGGCCGCCAGGTCAGGATGCTCCTGCAGGTAATTGGCCTGGAACCTGTGGAACTTGTCCAGCTTGCCCTGCTCGTACTCCACCTTCTTGGCCGCGTACTCCGCCTTCATCTTCTGCCACTCCTGCCTGGTATAGCCATATGGCGGATGCTCGCGTATCGTGGCCGGGTTGAAGTGGTAGCTGTAGTGCTCCTTGTAGTAGTCAACATCGTGCTGCTCCATCTCCTGGGGGTTGATGTGGACTCCTTGTCCTGCAAGGAAGTCGACGGCCTGCTGCAGGCTCCACTTCGCCTTCCTGTTTGCTGATGTGTCTGGATTGTACGTTATGTGTATCTTCCTCGCGACGAACTCGACCTTTGCGAACAGGACAGCCTCCTGGAGCATGAGCCTGTACTGGAGCCTGGCCGCGTGCTCCGTGTCTATCAGCTCCTCCTTCTTGACGTTGTTGAACGTTACCTCCTTGACCATCTTGTACGGCACCCTGATCTTTGCGCCATTCTCGTCTACGTAGTCGTTGTACTCGACGTTGCCCTGCTTGCGCTCCTCCTCTAGCTCTTTCTGGTAGGTGTAGCTCTCTGTGTTCTCTCTCCTGTCCATTCCGACACCGTATGTTATTGCTCAGGCAACGTACTTAAAGTGAAGTATTAGTTCTCGCAGGCTCCGCCGCAACCGCAGTTCGGATTCCCGCAGCCATGGCCAGCGCCTTCGTGCCCGCCGCATGCGCAGGCATCTCCTGATTCGTGCGCGTGCTCGTGCTCATGTTCGTGCTTCTCTGCCTTGGCAGGCTGCTGAACCGCCGCGGGGGCGCTGGGCACCTGCACCGATGATGTCGAGCCGGAGCTCGTCTCCAGCACCGCGATCTGCTTCTTTCCTGCTTTTATCTTCGCCGCCTCGGTCATGTTGACAGGCAGCTTGAAGTAGTCCGTGGCCTGCTGGTAGAGCTTCTGGTACTCTGGCGTTGCCTCGATCTCCTTTATGTTCCTCTTGTACTTGTCGGCAGCGTAGTTCCAGCCCTGGTGCGTCGCTTCCCACTCGTTGCTCGGGATCGCGTACTGCCTCTGGACCTTGTCCCTGTATACCTCAGGGAAGACGTTGAAGGTGCAGAAAGGAAGCACACGGCCGTCAGGCATGGAGTAGTGTATGTCGCACTTCTCCACACGCTTTATGTCGTAAGTGTACTCGTCCTGGAAGTGCATCATGCCAAGGAAGAGGCTCTTCATCTGGAACATGCCAACGCTGGCGAAGTCGTGCTTCAGCAGCACAGACATGAGCAGCTTGCTGAAGTTTATCGACTTGGGCTGCTTCGCCTTGTCCACGAACCTGTTCATCTGGAGCAGGGAGCGCATGGCTATGACCCTGCGCTGCAGCTTGCTCTTGCCCTGCATCTCGTTGACAGCCTCTTGCAGGTGCTCGAGAAGCCCAGGCGCATCGAGGAACCTGGTGAGCGGCACTATCTTGTTGTCCTTGTCAAGGAAGATGTAGCTGCCTGCTCCGCATGCGAAGTGTATCGAGAGGTCGTACTTGTACTCGCCGGTTAGCGCCTCTATGAACCTGTTGATTCCGCCCACGTAAGGCACGGAGAACCAGTCCTCTTTGTTTATCGCTCCGCCGGTCTGCTCCTCTATCAGCTTGATTGCGCCGGGTATCGTTATGCGCTGCTTCTCCCTCAGCCTTGCGGGCATCCTGCCTACCAACGACACCGGCTGGAAGTTGACGGCGCGGATTATGTCGACGTTGTTGAGCGCGAAGTTGATTATGTTGCCTAGCTCGTGGTCGTTTATCGTGCGTATGACCGTAGGGACGAGCACAATGCTCAGGTTCGCGTCGCGCGCTGCCTTGAGCGTTGCAGGTACTTCCCAGTGGTTCTTCGGGTTGGCGCGCTTGCTCACTCCGTCGAAGCTCATGTAGAGGGTGCTCACGCCAGCGTGCCTCAGCCTCTTCATCATCTCAGGATGAAGGCCCAGGTTTATGCCAGTCGTGTTTAGCTGTATCTGGTCGAAGCCTGCCTCTTTCGCCATCGTCACTATCTGCGGCAGGTCCTCACGCATCGTGGGCTCGCCGCCTGTTATCTGAAGCGCGTTTGCGGGTATGGGCTTCTGGTTCCTAAGCTTGACGAACATCTTGTTCAGTTCTTCTCGCGTGGGCTCGTATACAGGCTCGCCCTCCTTGGCGTAGAAGAAGCAGTACCAGCAAGAGAGGTGGCATCGGTTGGTTATGACAACGTTGACCAGGCCCGAGTGGCTCTTGTGCCTAAGGCACATGGCGCAGTCGAACGGGCAGTTCTCTCCCTTGTTTATCACGTCAGGGTTGTCGAAGCCCCTGCCGTAGTAATTGTAATTCCTCATTCGCATGTACATGTCGTAATCTTCCCAGTACTTCTCTATCGTCCAGCCGTCGTCAGGGCAGTACTTGCGTATCATTACGTTGTCTCCATCCTTGTAGATCGTCCCATCGATTATGAGCTTGCATTCCGGGCAGACGGTCTTGGTCTTGTCTATCACAGGCATGGACTCTATCTCTTCCATGGTCCTGTGATAAGGAGCGTGAAGAGCATCGACAGGCATTGTCGCAGCGCCTACTACAGCATTGGTCTTCTCGTCTATCTTCAGTATGTCAGAAGGTCTAGATGAACTACTTATTCCCAAAGAAAACACCGTTTATTACTCTGTTATGAGCAGAAGATATTTAAAGATTTTCAGACCATGCGCATGGAACTTTCGTCTATCATCGAAGATTAACGCCCATGGCGACTGTTCTCTTTCAGACCGACTGGAACGTGGAAGAGTTTTGCGGCCTTGTCGCACATCTCCTGCTCTATGAAGAACATGAACTGGTTGTTGTACTCTATGCCCCCGGCGCGCCACTGCGGCTTCCTGTCCCGACTCGCTTCCGTAAACCAGATATCGGCATTGAGCCTGTCAAGCCTTATCTTGCCGATCCTCGCCGATTCCGCATCCTTTGCGTTTTTGAGGGCCTCTTCTCTGAGCGCCACCTCCCGCTTGCTCTTCTCCAGTTCTTTGAGTTTCTGCGGGAAAGCCCTGCGCTCGTCCAGCGACTCCTTGAGCCCTATCCAATGCCGTGACCTGAGCCTGCCGCGCCTCCCTATATGCTCGCGCGTGGCTATCTTCCTGAGCGTGCTCCTTACTTCCTTCTCTATATCAGTATGACATATGTAGTATATAGTGTCTGCGCCGACGCTGGTCTGCCCCTTGACCAGTTTGCCTGCCGCACCGTACTCGAATATCTCGTTGAGCGTTTTCTGCAGATTTCCGAACTCGTAGTCTGCGTCGCCCATGTAGTCGAAAGCGAAGAGACGGTTTAGCATCAGGTATGCTCTCTCTGTCAAGCCGCTGCCACCGGCGCCGAACGGGCCGAACGGGTGCTCTGGGTGGGGGATCGGATCTGGGTACGCAAGCCTCTGTATCATCAGTGACGGGTTGAACTCCTTCTGCACCCGTAGGCTTTCGGCCAGCTCTGCTGAGGGTCTTGAGGACGTTCGTGTCTGCGCCTCCATGCAGCTCTACCTTCTCCCGCGGCGCTGCCATCCCTGCTGCCTGTCGTGCTGTTGCCCGTGGAACCTGCCTCCCGTTCTCTGGAACCTCTGCGGCTCGCGGTATGGCGGCATGCGCTTCTCCTTCTCGCGTATCTGCGCTAGGCTCTTGTCCAGCGACTCGCGCAGCTCCTTTCCTATGAACCTCTTGGTTATCGCATCGGCGCGGGCTGCTATGGCAAGCTTGGTAGCGAAGAGCCTGGCTATGCGCCCGCGGCTCCTCCTGTCGGCTTCTGTGATCTCCTTGAGCTTGAACAGTACGCCGTACTTCGGCGGCTTGCTGCCAGAGCGCAGGTGCCTGAAGAGCGCCTTCTCCGCGCCCAGAAGCTGGAGCGTGCCGCTCGGCATCAGCGCGAGCTTGTTGAGCGAGCCTGCCTTGCTGAGCAGCTCAGCGGCAAGCTTGTAGTCTACTAGGTAGGAGATGTTCGGCATCAGCTTTGGCACGTTATCCTTCAAGTAAGCATCAATCTCCTTCTCGCTGCGCAGGAGCTCCAGCTCCGCGTTTGCTATGGCGCTCAGCGCCTTGAACTCCCCTTCCTCTGGCTCCGCGCCGATGCTCTGCTTTATCCACGTCATCAGGTCCTTGCTGCCCTCGCCTAAGATCTCCCTTAGCTGCTCCTCGCTCGCCTGCTTCTTGTTCGCTCCGGCGCTGAGCACGAACTTCGTGTACTTCTCAGCGCTGCCTATCGTGAGCTCCGGGAAGTAGATGCCGTACCACTCCTCTACGCGCTCGTGGAGCAGGTTGCGCGTCTTCTCTATCTCGTTGTACGCGTTGATCGCCTGCGCGATTGAGTGCTCTCCGGTAGAGTAGGCCTTGCTGACCGCCTGCTTCGCTAGCCCGAGCAGCCTCCTCCTTTTCTCCTCAGCGGTCTCTACCAAGATAGCCCCCAGTGTAAAAGAACAGTACGATAATATCTTCCTTGAGCAAGATTTTAACCTTTGCTATTGAAAGTTAAACAATGAGCTTATGCCTGGGAGGGTAAGGAAAGCGCAGAGCGCGATGGAGTACCTGATGACATACGGCTGGGCGATACTCATCATCGCCGTAGTCTTGGGAGCGTTATTCCAACTTGGCGTCTTCAATTCCGGTACCTTTTCTCCTCGTGCTCCTCCCGGCGCATGCCAGGTATTCAGACCCAATGGGCCCAACAATGTGCAGTTTGTCAACCTCGAGGGCGTCTGCAGTGGCGAGTTGCCGCAGTATGTGGCTCAATTAAAATTTAACTCTGGAGGAATAATTTCTGCAGGAAATCAAAGTGACCTTCAAGTTCAAAAAATCACTCTTGCTGCATGGATAAACCCTGTTGGCATAAACACTTGGATGCTTGTAGCCGAGTATCAATATGGCGGGTGGGGCACTTTTTACATGGCGCAGCCACCTGGGACAAGCTACATCGCTTTTGGCGTTGGGAATGGCGGCACCTATGCTGAAACTCCTGCGCTTAATTCAAACCAGTGGTACTTTCTGACTGGGATTTATGACGGAAGCACAATCTCTATTTACCTAGACGGT
Source organism: Candidatus Martarchaeota archaeon (assembly GCA_023476545.1). GTDB lineage: Archaea > Micrarchaeota > Micrarchaeia > Micrarchaeales > CABMGC01 > JAJYVH01. The sequence goes on from JAMCYP010000017.1 coordinate 14,435, forward strand.
ACCAACGAATCACATACCAGCTTCGCAGGCCCGCTCACGTACAACACTGTTAAAACTATGTCGATAGGAAGCGGCCAGGGTTTCAATGAGTGGAACGGTACACTTGCAAATATCCAGCTTTACAATACGACTCTTTCCGCAAACGAGATTCAAGCGCTCTACCTCGAAGGTGTGGGTGGTGCACCCATAAAGCTCTCCAACCTTGTCGGTTGGTGGCCGTTGAATGGAAACGCCAACGACTATTCTGGCAACGATAACAATGGCCAAGCGAGCGGAAGCGGAGTTAGCTATACGAGCCAGTGGGCGGCAGGCTACACGCCGCCGTGATGGGATGACAATCAAGAAAGCACAATCTGCGATGGAATACTTGATGACCTACGGATGGGCCATATTGATAATTGCCGTTGTCTTGGGCGCGCTCTTCCAGCTAGGCGTGTTCAACTCCGGTACGTTCTCGCCGAAGGCGCCGCCGGGCGCCTGTCAAGTATTAAGGCCAAATGGCCCAGGTTCTGTATCCTTCATCAACCTCGAGGGCGTGTGCAACGGAGAGCTGCCGCAGTACGTCGCTATTGGCGCTTCAGGTGGCAAAGTCGCCATTGCATCGCCTACCGGATTCTTGGCTAATGGCGCTTTCAGCGTTACTGCTTGGGTGAATCCGAATAGCTACGGCTCTTCAGGCGGAGCAGAAATGGTTTTCGGGTTCGGCTCATCATCAAGTTTTGCCTGCGGCGCAGGTGGAAACGGTGCAGATTTCTTTATCAGAGGCCCGACCTCAGATGATTTCGAATCTGACTGCATAGGCGGTACTGGATTTGTGCCTGCGCTTAACACATGGAGTTTCGTTGCGTTTACTTACAGCTCCTCAACGAATGTTGTTAACATCACTATGAATACGCAGACAGACCACATAACCAGCGCAACGCTAAACTATGCGGTTCCTCCTCAGGTATTCAACATAGGCGCTCGCAGCGATGGCGGCTTCCTGTGGCCAGGAGAGCTCGCCAACGTGCAGGTTTACAATACCTCCCTCTCGGCCAACGAAGTGCAGTCTCTTTATACCGAGGGCATCGGCGGCGCGCCGTTAAGGCTGCAGAACCTCGTGGGCTGGTGGCCGCTCAACGGGAATGCGAACGATTACTCTGGAAATAACAACAATGGCGTACCCAGCGGAGTCACGTACACGAACCAGTGGACGTCGGGCTATACGACCCCGTAGTTAATGCTGCTATGTGCGATGGGCATCTCAATGAATGTTCTCTTGGAGCGTACTTGTTGTTAGGACTTTTACCACACTCTGGTCTTCTCTGAGTCTTCGGTCGTTGGACCAGAGTTCGCAGCCCTCGAACAGTGCCAGTGCGATGTACGGTATGTCTTTCGGGTCCGGAGTTATCCTGCTTGCGATATCCATGTACGCGCCAAGCCTTCGCAGGTCTATGAACTCCACCTCGGCTAGGTCTAGAAGTTCCTCAACGAACCGCGCCAGCTCCCTCTCGCTTGTGCGTGCTTTCTTGGCAAGGTACACCCTGTGCTTCAGCACCTCATCCTTCAAGAACATGGGAGCGTAGAGAGTGAGCCTTTCGTCAAGCATCAACTTTCGCGTCCTGCTGTTCTTGAGCGCCGCTGAGAATAGGATGTTGGCGTCCAAAACAAGCCTCATCTAACCGCGTATCTTCTCGCCAGGGCGGCGCTGGCCTTCCTGCCAAGCCTCAGCGCGTCTGCGCCAGTGAGCCTGCTGTTCTTGAAAATCGCATTGGAACGCTTCAGGAACTCGCGCTTTTGCATGGCGCGCTTGATCGCGGCTTCAGCCACGAGCCTCAGGTTTATGCCTTTCGCTGTGGCTTCCTTTGTAAGCTTCCTGCTAACCATTATCGCTGCTTGTCCGGCCTTGACCTGCATATAAGCACCCATTTTTCTTTTGTTGGCACATTCTATTAATCTTTACTATTACAAGGGCGCGTCCTTGGGCGCCGGCTAGCTCACAGGCGTTGCGTGGGCCAAGGGAAGGTATAAGTGTTTTCCTTGCAGTATTAGCGTGAGCCTCATGAGAAGAGATCGTACGAGAAGACTCCAATCGGCGATGGAGTACCTGATGACATACGGCTGGGCGATACTCATCATCGCTGTTGTCCTTGGCGCGCTCTTCCAGTTAGGCGTGTTCAACGCCGGTACGTTCTCGCCGAAGGCGCCGCCAGGAGCGTGCCAGGTATTCAGACCAAACGGACCAGGCTCAGTTTCCAACATAAATCTAGAAGGCGTATGCAACGGCGAACTGCCGCAGTATGTAGCGAGTTTCGGTGGAACTGCAGATATCATTACATCTAGTTTTAGCATACCAAACACGGGCACTATGACAGCGTGGGTTTACGATACATCAACAAACGCGCCAAACAACCCAGGCGTGGTGGGATACAACAACGATTATCCAGAGATTATCATCTGCTCAAACAATCCGCAGAATATAGGTTACGTTCTTGACCTGGCAGGAACCCGGACCTTTGGATGTACATCAACGCTCATGCAATTTAACAAGTGGATATTCATCACGCTAAACTATTCAGCTTCGGGGGCTTCTGAAACTTTGAATGGTGCACAGATATGGTCGACCAGCACATCTGCGACTTCTGGCATTACGGCACCCTTAACTTTCGGCCTTATAGGCTCGGGGTACTGGTTTGGCTATCTGGCCAACATACAGATCTATAACGCATCGCTCTCCGCAAACGAGATAGAGGCGCTATATACCGAAGGCATAGGAGGCGCGCCGATCAAACCGCAGAATCTCGTGGCCTGGTGGCCGCTCAACGGCAACGCCAACGACTACAGCGGCAATAACAACAACGGCGTGCCGAGCGGGGTCACGTACACGAACCAGTGGACGGGCGGGTATACTACACCATAACCCTGCTGGTGTTCTCACAGGCTCGGCATCGAGGGCAAAGTTATAAGAAGCATGGGAAGCATATTCTAATCAGTGGGAAAGTGAGCAATCAAAGCCAGGTCCAGATAGCCAGGAAGCTGGACAAAATAGAGCGCGAGTTGGCGAAGGTGCTGAAAATGATGGAGGGTTCGGGACTCAAGGACCGCTATCCGCCAGAGAGCGGCTTTAGGAAGAGCTTCATAAAGAGGGCAGAGAAGTCGCTTAGGATGCTAAAGGAGGGGAAGCTGAAGATGCATACATACAAGAGCTTCGCTGATTTTGACAGGTCTCTGGGCTGAGGCGTTTTCTTGTATGCCTACTCGCTATCTGATAAGCTGAGCCGGATATTGAGGAAACTGAAGAAGGCGGACAGGCTCGCGTATGAACGGATAGGCAAGAAGATAGACGAACTGTGCGCGAACCCGCACATGGCAAAACCGATGTCCTCGTACCTAAAAGGAACCTGGCGCGTGCATGTTGGCCACTTTGTCATGCTGTACAGAATAAACGAAGCCGAGGAAAAGCTTGAGTTCTACGATTTCGAACACCACGACAAGGCTTATCTGTAGGCCCCTCGCATAATGCTTTATTGCTGATTTGATCTTACAGGCTTGCCGGGTAGGCGAAGCATAGCCTTTTGTAGAGCCGCGCAGAGCCCTTTGCCGCGTACCGCATCTGTGTTTCGGGCTTCGGATGGCGATCGAACCTGCTCGCCAGAACTATGTTGCCGTTCGTAGGCTTTGCAAGATGAGTTATGGCGTAATGGCGCGGGCTGCCCCTCGTGAGTCTGCGGAGCGGGCGATAGATCTAGGCCAAGGAAAGGCATAAGTATTTTCTTTGAAAGGTTGGCGTGAGCCGCATGAGAAGAGATCGTAAGAGAAGACTCCAATCCGCGATGGAGTACCTCATGACCTACGGTTGGGCCATACTAATAATTGCTGTTGTTCTCGGGGCGCTGTTCCAGCTCGGCGTATTCAATTCAGGTACATTCGCTCCGCGTGCACCTCCTGGCGCATGCCAGGTATTCAGACCAAACGGACCAGACAGCGTTCAGCTCATCAACCTCGAGGGCGTGTGCAACGGAGAGCTGCCGCAGTACGTAGCAGCGACAAACCCCATCACGGCAGGCTATGTGGCTCTACCAGCGAGCGCTGCCCAGCAGCTTTTGCCTCCTTCAATCACTGTAACCGCTTGGGTCTATCCCAGTTCTCCTCAACCAATGCCTGGCGAAGGATTTACTGTAGTTACTACATATTGCAGACCAGGAAACAGCGGTTTCGACGGCTATGAACTGCGCTATTACGGAGATGGCGAATACGACGTTCAGCTTGGAGGCGCAACATCGACTCTTCAGGTATTGGTACCTGTGGGAATCGCTACCGTGCTATTCGGCAAGTGGCAATTACTTGCTGTAACATACAGCGGATCGACAGGCTCAGCAACGGCCTACGTAAACTCAGCCGCTTACACGACTTCTAACTCCGCTATGGGAAACCTATACTACGGTACCTCGCCATCGTCTTTATCACCAGCAATAGCTGGCGGCGACAGCTGCGGAGGCCACGACACGGTAAACGGAACTGTAGCAAACGTGCAGATGTACAATGCATCGCTCTCCTCTGCCGAGATCAACGCTATTTACCTGGAAGGAATCGGCGGCGCGCCCATAAAGCTCCAGAACCTTGTGGGCTGGTGGCCGCTCAACGGCAACGCCAATGACTACAGCGGTAATAACAACAACGGCGTGCCCAGCGGCGTAACATATACGAA
>JAMCYP010000012.1 GCA_023476545.1 Candidatus Martarchaeota archaeon
TGTAGCGACGGCAGGATGAAGGTCAGACTGAAGATCTTGCCTAACGAGCCGAGAGGTGGTGCATGGTGATCGTCAGCTCGTGGTGTGAACTGTCCGGTTAAGTCCGGTAACGAGCGAGACCCTCATGAACAGTTGCAACCGGAGAAGAGATTCTCCGGGCACTCTGTTTAGACCGCCTTCGTTTAAGGAGGAGGAAGGAGAGGGCGACGGTACGTCAGTATGCCCCGAATCTCCAGGGCTACACGCGGCATACAGAGGCTGCTACAATGGGTTGCAACCCCGAAAGGGGAAGCTAATCCCCCAAAAGCAGTCAAAGTCCGGATTGAGGGCTGAAACTCGCCCTCATGAAGCTGGAATCCCTAGTAATCGCTTGTCACTATCGAGCGGTGAATGTGTCCCCGCTCCTTGCACACACCGCCTGTCAAGTCACCCAAGCGAGGCTTTAGTGAGGCAGCGTCTTATGGCGCTTTCGAACTAAAGCTCTGTGAGGGGGGGCTAAGTCATAACAAGGTATCCGTAGGGGAACCTGCGGATAGATCACCTCGGAACTTTATGTTTCGAATAAGCAGGGCATTTGCTCTCGCAACTAGCATTAATCCTCAAGACTAGATCTCACTTTTTTTCTTGCGATCGTATAGCGTGAGCCATGTGCTTAATCAGCAAAATCGTTAAATAGAGGTACGATGTAGAAAAAGTGATGCGATGACTGAGAAGGTGCTCTTCGTATGCAGGGAGAACGCAGAGAGGAGCCAGATAGCCGAAGCGTACTTCAACAAGTTCGCAACAAAAGGAGCCGAGGCCGAAAGCGCCGGCGCCGATGTCACCAGCAGAGGCGCTCCTCCAAACAACTGGGTCATAGAGTCGCTGAAGAAGGACGGCATAGACGTCTCGATGCGCAAACGGAAACCCCTTACTGAGGAGATGGCGGCGCGCGCGGACATGATAGTTGTGCTCCTTACGAAGGACGAAGCGGACGAGTTCCTGCCGCATTTCGTGAAGCATTCTTCGAAAACAGTGTTCTGGGACATGACCTTGAAGCTGAGGCACGGCTTCACCTCAGACGACACGCATCAGGCACTCCTCGAGATGCTCAAAACCAAAGCCAAACGCCTGGCAGATACGCTGAACGACAAAAAGAGCCGACTTAAATCCTTATCCTAACTAATCCTATCATGCGATTCAAACCGACGCCGGAGCTCTGCTACCTTGCGGGCCTTGCGGGAAGGAGCAACGAGCCGGAGCGCAGCATCGTCGGCATACGTACGCAGAACGACGCGATCGAGGAGAGGTTCATCAAGTACCTGCTAGGCCAGGGCGTAGACACAAAGAAGATAATGGTGGTCGAGGACGGCAACTTCCGTCACATCTACGCTTACCACTCCAAGCTTGCGCGCATGATACGCGAGATACTTGACAAGAGGGCGGAACTGGCCAGGAAGCGCGGCGACCTGGCAGCATCCTTCCTCGCCGGGCTCTTCGACGCAAACGGCCACGTGACCGGAAACGTCATCACCATAAGAAAGATAGAGAAGAGCGACGAACTGCTTCTGGAACTGCTCGGCGTCCACACCGTGAACGCCAAGATATTGAATATACGCTCATTCCTGTCTCTTATCGGAAAAAAGAGCCTTCTCGCTGCTGGAATCAGCCTCTGAGGACTTCTGCGTCAGGCGTAAGCTCAGCAAAGTCAAATATCTTTTTCGCGCCTTCCTTGGATGCAATTCCTGTTCCTCCGCATACAGGGCATTTTATTGCCTTGTCCCTCTCTATCGCGTTGAATATCCCCTTAAGCGCTGTCTCTTTCTCTGCCTCTGTTCCTCTGGTTAACGCGGGCATGCTGAAATACGAGATTGCAACCTTCTCGGCAACCTTTTTTGTGCCATCGCACATTGGGCAGACACTGGTAGTCTCGTCAAGCTTGGTCTTCGGCGCCCACAGAGCATTATCGCCCTCTCCAGGCTTTGACTTCAGCAAAACAGATGTGTTTCCCATGATGTTAGTTTGCGTTTTCCTGTATTTAATTATTTGTGATAAAAACCTCAAGCACATCATTGTGCGGACACGAAGAGCATTTAAACCTTCACCAAATAGTTATCAGCAGTGTTTTGATGCTTGCGGGGGTGCGGCGCATATACGACAAGAGGGAGCTGACCGACGGGAAGCGCATCCTGGTAGACAGGCTCTGGCCCAGGGGCGTGAAGAAGAGCACGCAGAACCTAGATGACTGGTTCAAGGACGTGGCGCCCAGCGACGACCTCAGGAAATGGTTCGATCACGACCCAGGCAAGTGGGAGGAGTTCAAGAAGAAGTACAGGGAGGAGCTCGTCGGGAACAGGAAGTTCGAAGAGCTTGTAAAGCTGGCGGGAGAGAGCGACGTAACGCTCGTCTACGCGTCCAAGGATACGGAGCACAACAACGCCGTGGCTCTGGCCGAGTTTGTCAGAGAACGCCTCGCTTCTTAGAATTCGACTTTCTTTACCTCCACTTTCGCTACAGGCGCAACTGTTCCCACTTTCTTAGTTGCCTCTGCCTGGAGGTCGTTTGCTATTATGGCCTTGATGAACTCGTCTCGTCCCATCTTGCCCACGTACTCGTTCACAAACGCGCGCACAGCTTCGCGTATCGCGCTCTTCACGCGCTTCGCGACCTTGATCCTTGTGGTGACGAGCAACTTTACCGTTATCGGCTTGCCTTCGCTGTCCCTTGCAACATCATGTGTATAAACCGCATCTGCGCGCCTCTTCACCAGTGAGTGTAGGTAGCTGTACTGCTGCGCAAGGTAATTGACCTCGGTGTTTGCCACGTTACCGTTGGCTCCGGTAATCTTCAGTCCGACGGTGGCGAAGGCGTGGTTTGGGTTGTGGGTTATCCAGTTGAGGCTGACCTTCATTATCCTGCCGGTCACGCTCTTGTCGTCGGCTGCGGGTATGCTGCCTATGACGTCCGTGGAGATGGCCTTCGGCGCGTAGACGTCGAACCACTGCTTCATCTTCCACTTTTCCGCTCCCTTCTGAGTTGCCATCTAACCTACCTTATGCCTCTTTTATCCTGAGCGCGGCCTGCTCAGGGTCGTACTTCCATTCTGCGGGCAGCTTGCCCGAGCTTCTGTAGTACTTGCCCAGCCTCCATATCTTGGACTCGACGCGCTGCAGCCTTGTCGTGTTGTAAACATCCTTGTGGTTAGACGATAGGTGCTTCCTCATCTTCACCGCCTTCGTCATCAGATCCAGCAGGTCCGCGGGTATGTCGCTCTTGAAACCCTTCTCCTCCATCAGTACAGTGAGCCTTTTGCCCAGCACCGGCTTCAGGTATCCTGCCTTCTTCTCGTCCTTGAGCTTCTGGCCTATGATGGTTGCCTTCATGCCCTGCTTCGCGTAAGTGACCACTATCTCCTCTATCTCCTTCTTGTCGGCTTCGGCCTTTGCTACGCTATCCAGGGGCTTCCTGGACTTCGACCTGCCGTGTTTTCTAGTATGCAATCTAGCCATAGGGTTCACTGAAAGCAAGAAAAGCAGATTAATATCGGCAAGAACATTTATAACCATTTTTGTGCCTTGGTATACCTTCTGCGTCTCAACTGAGGGTAAAATGGCACGCCAACGCCCCTGATCGTCTGCATTTCATACATGCGGTTCTCGCTGTCTCTTAGACGACAATCTGCCGAAACATTTAAATATCTATTTGTATACTATCTTACTGCTAGTTTTAGTAAACATTTAAAAGATTTTTCTTATCCAAACTGCAAAACCCGATGGTGAGAAATTGGCAAAATCTGCTAAGAAGAGTTCAAAAGGTGCAAACATGAGAAAAACGACTGCAAAGAGTGTGACTAGAAAGGTGGCGTCAAGACCCGCACAGAAAGGTTCAAACAGCGCAGAATCTGCTGCCGAAGTCTCGCAGGACTTCGTCAAGACGCTTCCTGGAATGGGCATAGCGCACGGCGAGGAGGGACCGAAGGTAGTTGAGGGAGTGAAGCACTGCCCCAGCTGCGGAAGCGGTGACATAATATTCGACGGCGAGCGTGGAGAATACGTTTGCAACAACTGCGGCCTGGTAATAGAGGAGAACGTTACGGACGTCGGCCCTGAATGGAGGGCATTCGACGCTGACCAGAGAAATGCGAGGGCCAGGACCGGAGCGCCGATCAAGTACATGAAGCCCAACAAGGGCCTCGTGACAGAGATAGACATGTACAACAAGGACATACGAGGAGCGAAGCTGCCTAGCAAGAGGCAGGCTCAGCTCTACAGGATCAGGAAGTGGCACAAGAGGGCAAGCATTGCGAGCTCGAGCGAGAGGAACTACCTTGTGGCCCTGCCGGAACTGAACAGGGTCGCGAGCTATCTCGGGCTGCCTGACAACATAAGGGAGAGCGCTGCTCTGCTATACAGGCAATGCGTCAAGAACAACCTCATAAGAGGCAGGCCTATCGAGACTGTGGTGAACGCGGCGCTGTACGCCACGTGCAGACAGTCAGGAATGCCTAGAACGTTAGACGAGATATCGCAGATATCCGGAGTGCCTAAAAAAGAGATAGGCAGAACCTACAGGGTTATAGCCCACGAGCTAAATCTTAGGATACCGCTGACGGACCCAGTGGCATACGTGCCCAGGTACGTCGCCGCATTGAAGCTCAGCGGAGAGGCCCAGGAGAAGTCGGTACAGCTCCTTAGGCAGGCCATGAAGAAGGGACTTGTCAGTGGGAGGAGCCCCACAGGAGTTTCTGCCGCCGCAGTCTACATTGCCAGCGCACTCGTAGGAGAGCGCAGGACACAGAAGGAGGTCGCGGAAGTGGCTGGAGTCACGGAAGTGACGATAAGGAATAGGTACAGGGAGCTCAAGAAGGAGCTGAACATAGACGTGAATCTGTAGCATGTCCCGCCCTCTGGCAGCATTTATCGTTTCGCTCTCTTTAGCGATTGCGCTGGCCGGAGCGCAAACGCAGATAAACAATCCTACTGTTGCGTACGCGAACCAGACGGTGAGCAACTCCGCCTACTACCTATCGCAGGTCAACGAGAGCGGCTACCTGGTCTTCTACCCGAACCTCACGCAAGCGTATTCGGACCTCTTCAAGGCCGAGAGCACGTACAACACGTCGCCCTCCACCGCGGTGATCTTCGCCAACAAGGCCGTGGACGAGGCCAATACAGAGTACCAGAGGATAAGCGCGTATAGGCCAGAGGCTGTGGTAGTAATGGCCGCGTTCACCGTCTTCTTTGTACTGCTTCTGGGCAGAGCCGCAAGACCCGTAAAGAAACCCAGAGCCTCAAAATAACAAGCACCATTGCTCATTCTGTAGATTTTACCTACCTTTAAATATGCCGGAATGCATAACTCTTCTGTGTTATGATGGACTACAAAACGCGTAAGATGCAATTTGAGACTGACGAAAGCAAAAGGATAAAGGAACTTGCAGCCGAATGGCTTGCCAAGAACAAGATTATAGAAGATACGCCCGAGTCCAGAAGAATCTTCCTCTCAACAACAACCTACGATGGAGTACTGGTAACCGCAGACCATGTAGAAAAACACATTGTTAAAGTGGCTGATAACACGCCATTTGTAAAGTACATAGTGGGATTGGCGTACACCCTTTCAAGCTCAAACCCAAAAATGACCATGGAAGAAGCTGCCAAGGAGATTGACCGCCAGCGCTCTCTCAAGATTCAATACGCCTTTGCCTCTGCAAGCGAAGAAAGGAAGAATGAGATACTACTTTCATAGTCTCCTTATCTTCTCACTCTCAACTTAAGCAGACGAGAATGAGGAAGAAACCCGTGCCGCGTATCGGGTGTGTGCTTCGCGTGCTACGCATAGGCGCCAGCGATTCAGATTTGACAAGCCAGGATCGCTGCCGATGCGCCTAAGCATGCGCTCCGGTTCTCCTGCGATGCGCAGTGCTGACGCTCGGAAGGCTTAAAAGTGTGAACGCTTATTCTTCCGTATGGAAACCTGGGAAGCGGCAACGGGGCGCGCGAGAGGAGAAAGATGATAGACACAACGCTGGCGTTCACCCTCATCGCCGGAATAGTATTCTTCGGTTTCGGGGCCGAGATATTTTTCAGGAAGACAGGCATACCCCATTTTCTTTTCCTAATACTCATAGGCATACTGATAGGCCCTGTCCTGGGCCTTATCTCCAGGAACTCCTTTGTACCGCTGCTTGGCTTGTTTTCCACGTTTACGCTGATGATGGTCCTCTTTTATAACGGCATGCAGATGCAGTTCCGCGAGATACTCAGCAGCAGCGCCAGGTCCCTGGTCCAGGTGGCAATATACGTCTTGGTCAGCGTCATCGCGATAGCCGCTGTGGCGCACATCGTGCTTGGCTGGGATATCATCGAATCGCTCATATTCGGTTCGATAATAGGGGGAGAAACAACGGTTCCGATAATGATGCGAGTCCCGAAGGTGCTGAACCAAGACGACAATATTGTGGCCTTTCTAGGCATCGAGGCCGTCATGAACTCCATACTCCTAGTCATATTGTTCTTTGTCTTCCTTGGCATATACCAGACTGGTTCGGCGAGTCTCTCTGGCGCCTTTTCGACTCTCGCCGCCAACATCTCTGTAGGGGTGATATTCGGGGTTGTCTTGTCCATGGCCTGGGTGCTCTCGCTCAACTACCTGAAGGACTACCGTTACATCTATGTGTTTACACTGGGCCTGATCCTCACCACGTACGTCCTTGCGCAGGCTAGCGGCGGTAGTGGAATAATGGCCGTTCTGCTGTTCGGCATAATGCTCGGCAACTACAAGGGCGTTGGCTCTTTCCTGCATCGTGAACTCAAGATAAGCGGCTTGGAAAGCCAGCTCAGGAACTTCCAGGGCGAGATGTCGTTCCTTCTTGAGACGTTCTTTTTCGTCTTTCTGGGAATGACCTTCCTGATCGTGCCCGCCGCGGCCGTGGGAAATTTTCTCGTAGGCGCGCTCTTCGTTGCAGTTCTGCTGGCCGTCAGATACCTTGCCGTTAACGTTTCCACGCACGGATCCACCCTCTACAAGAGCAGGACGCTCATAACGCTTATGTGCGCCCAAGGCCTCACCCCAGCAATACTTGCTGTCGTTACGCTGACAGACCGGCTTCCTCTCTCGAATGAATTCGTGAATATAGTGGTTTTTGTGATACTCCTGACCAACATAATAACCGCAGTAGGCTCGTACGCTACCATGCGTTCGAACAAGAAGGGCGAAAAAGAGAAGGTCTCTACCACGACGAAGAGGAAGCAGGCAGACGGAGCTGTCACAGTCTGAACACGCTGCTGCCTGTTCTTACAGGCACCTCTGTCTTTATCCCGACGTCATCCCCTGCCGATGCCTCATCCACGTTCTTCCTGTTTATCTGCATGCTCGAGACGCGTTGCCTCAATGTGTAGTCCTCGTTCTCTATCTCTATCGTGTCGCCCACGGCAAGCCTGCCGCTCAGCCTTATCGCTGCGACGTCTACGCGATCAAAGTAGCTTTTCACCTCGCCTATCTGGGTCCTGCCAATTGCTACACGGCTTGACGCTCCCTCCCCCTTCTTCGCCTCCATCGCGTCAAGAACGTCCAACACGCTGTCAAGATCTTCTAACGTCATCGTGCGACTTGGGCAGCGCATCTATAATAAGCTTTAGACTACTCTGCAATGCTCTTGCTTACTACGCGGAATGCAAGCGATGACAGCTCCGCCTTGACATACGCTTCTCTCTCCACAGTGCTGCTGGTCCTTATGTCCACACCGTACGCGTTTGTGCCGATATCGGTGAGCAGCACCTCCGGCTTTGCCTTCATGTTGTCTTTCAGCTTCTTGTGCTTTTCCATCTCGTTCATAATGCTTCTCCTGAATCCGGCGAAGTCGACGCTCGTAGGCAGTTCGACTCTGAAGTTTATCTGTATCACGTCAGACACTGTGTAGTTGATTATAACAGCTTGGTTCATCACACCGTTAGGCACGAACAGGGCGGTGCCGTCATCAAGAACAAGCTTTGTGTACATGAGCCCAATCTCGTGAACCTTACCTGAGTATCCTGGCAGCATGGCCCTGTGGGAGTATGAAGGCGGCAGCATGCCGTATTGCCATGTGGAGAAGGTTACCCTGTCCCCCACAGCGAAGGGTTTCGCAGCCATCATCGCTATGCCTGCAAACAGGTTTCCCAGAGTCGACTGCGACGCCAGACCGATCACTATGCCGAGGAAACCTGCACCTACCAGCAGGCCGGTGACGTTCACCTGAAACAGGGCGAGTACGAGGAATGCTATTATGACGTAGCCGAGCATGCTGACGAACTTGGCTATAGGGCCTTCGTCAAATCTTGGCCTGCTCTTGCCGTAGCTGAGTATCCCGCGCGCAAGGAGCCAGATCATAGCGTAGCCCAGAACAACAGTAAGAATTGCGTCGAATGCCCTGCCATACTGTGCTTCAGGCAGTCCAAGATAAGAGAGTACAGCGCCCGAAGTGAAAAACAGCACTACCGCTGCCACAGCCAACAGAAAGACGCCAAACAGGTGCATGTAGTAACTCTTCATCCTCACCCTCAGATAAAACGATTATCTAAACACCAGAAATAAAAACGTTATGCTGAGGCTGCTCGGCGCGCTTGCGAGCAGGCTCATTGCCTGTTTTCGCTGCCTTTCGGCACGAACCTCAGGGATATCGAGTTGACGCAGTGACTGACGTTCTTCAGTGTGTAAAGCTCTCTTATAAAGACGTGGTCCAGGTGTGCGCCACAATTTGCGCACATGATCTCTGTACGGTCCATCCCGAAACTGCGGTCTTTAATTCTCTTCACCGCACCCTTGATCTCCTGATCAAAGCTCGGCCATCAGCAGCCAACATCGAACTCTGGACGAACTCAATAACAACAAGTCGGGCTATAGCTCCTCTATCCCGACGGCATCATCCTCACCGGTTTCGCGTTGAAGGTAATGTTCAAGTTTGCATACAGGCAGGCCTCCGGATTCTTCCGATGGATGATGGAGAAGATGAATGCATCAATGCGCCCCAGCTTCCGCGCCTTTTGGAGGAGAATAAAGACGATCAACAAGAAAGTCGGAAGAACTTCGACATATGCCATTCAGAGCTAACAGCATAGAGCGAGTGATAGGTTCTCCGATTTGGAGAAAGATGTACAACTACTTCGCTCCGAATCAAGAAGTCTTCTTAGAACACTATCATCAAAGGAGCAATATTGAGAGTGCCTTCTTTATGATAAAGTCGAAGTTCGGTAGTCTTGAGAGGAGCAAGACCGAAACCACCTGCATAAACCGAAATCTTATTGAAAGTGTTTTGCCATAATATATGCGTCGTGATACAAGAAATGTTTGAGTTAGGGATAGAACCTAACTTTTTAGGTAGTTGATTTGGCAAACGCTCTTGTTATAGTAGATGCGCAAAACTATTTCATAAACGAGTCTAACAAGGGCATCCCCAAAAGGATTGCACAGGTAGCGGACAAAGTGCATTTTGATTTTATCATTTTTCTCAAGTTTGTTAATAAAGATGCTTCTAATTTTGTGAAAGACCTAAACTGGAAGAAAATGTTCACATCGCCAGATACAGATATAGTTCCAGAACTTGAAAAACTCACTAAACGAGGGGTAGTGTTTAGAAAAACTTCTTTCTCGGCATTTAGGTCTAAAGGATTTGTAGATTTTATAACAAAGAATAGAATTCATAGGCTATATGTTTGCGGATTTGATACTGATGGATGTGTTATACAAACAGCATTAGAAGCGTTTGATTTGGGTTATGAAGTCAGAGTGTTTGAAGATTTATGCGCATCGCATCACGGAGAGGATTTTCATAAGAAGGCAATATCAATAATGAAGAGAAATGCTTGGAGCATAGTTAGCAATTCCAAGGAGTTCGGGTAATTTTCAACAAAAGAGAGATTATTGCAACAGAAAATGATTTATTCAACAAAGCCAGACAAGCACAAATATTTAAATAACCAGAAAGCGCAGAGGGAAATGATCAGATGACTGTTAAAAACCTGCTATATGCGATAGCGAACCCGAAGGAAGCGGTGTGGCCTGCCGAAAAGCGTGATCTGGTTAAAAAGCCGGAAAAGCAGACTCTGGTTTCAGAACGTCGTGACGCGTAAGGCTCCAGACCATCTTGGGCGATCTTGAGATGGAAACAACGCAAGTATTCGCGACGCAATTATCAACCTCTGTTGGCGCAAACGGATTAAATATCTTGGAATTTCTCAAATGGTGTTGGAGATGGGATTTGACAGGTATCAGAGGAGAGAGGAGCCGAAGAATGCGTTCCCGAATGAAATCGATATTGTGCTTGGAATTCACAGCCTGAGAAGGATAAACGAAAGGGCATTTCAGGCAAGCCCGCATGAGCTGAATCATGAGGAGGTCGAGCAGATATTCCAGAAAATCAACTCGCTAGCTTTTTTCAAAAGGGGATGCGTAACAGTAGAAGCCGATGCCACAAATGCCCACATACTCAGGTTTGAGGTACTACTTTCGCGTTTGCGCTCTCGCGGCTGAGCGCAAGAAAGTTCAAGGCCATGACATTTGAAGGGCGCCCGGATTTCAACACCAGACCGGCGAAGAAGAAAGAAGTCAGTATACTGTACGAGCTAGAAAGACGGTAGCGCGTCATGGCACAGTTTTAGCCCAGTTTTCATATAAATGGCAGATGCACACTCGAGCTCTTCATAGAAGCTAATTCCATGTTTCTGCAAACAAAAAGCAATCTTGGAAAAGCTTATGTTCCGCATTTATGGAAAACAAGGGCTCTGGGTCAAGGAACCACGCCGAGAGGAAACCAGCCAGAAGGATGATGGGGCGGGATGACGTCGGGAGACTGCTGGTTAGGTTATGCTTTGTCGTCGAAAACATCTATTCACTACTTTTGATAATCTGCCGAGCAATTTGCTGTCCAAACATCCAGAACATTTGAAGGACAAACCCGACGATAACCAGATTGAACGCCCACGTGGAGACAATCGTCGCGTTCTGTGGCGTTACCTCTAGCACCACTACAGCGAGAATATAGAGAACCACGCCCCCAAGTAGCATGATAGAGGGCGGGTTGTTCGCAAAGAACTTTGCCACGATGTTAACAGACTGCTTCATGTCATCAACAAAGTCATACTCTTCGTGTCTGCGTAGTTTCTTATGTAATGCCCTTTGTCTTCTATTACTGGAATCCCTGCCTTTCCTTCGCTCCGCTACCACTGCCTCGCCTCCTTGCCCTTCTCCTGCGTTATCTTCGCTTGAGCGGTAAGATGTGTGACTCGTGAAACCCTTGCGCCCTCCGACCTTGCTTCGTTCCCTCGTGGAGTCTTGGGTCGTTTTCCGCTGTCACCCCGATATTCTGGGATATTGTTAGCACGTTCCAGCTTCGTGGAATCTGGCTCTGCGGGGGCTGGAGGGGGAGGGATTCTAGCAACATGGAACGAAATTTCAATCTTGCCAAACCATGCGCTCGATATTTTTGGAACTCAGCTAGCAAATGGCCACACCCCCACCATTGAGCCATGAAACAGGTCCAATGGGCTGGCCTCTCCTCGTGCGGCATTTTTTCTGCCACATGCATGGAAAATAGCCACACTATATTCATAATATTGAAACGTCATTCTCTTGGCAAGAAATCTAACAACAACAATGCTATCGTCGTAAAAACTTGCCCGCAATTGAGCTATGAACAGAGATAGCCTGCTTGCCGTGAAATTATTGGCATACAGAAATCGTCTACCCAGAGGCAAATGCGCAAGGATTTTAGTTTTGCCAATAAACACTTAGAAAAACCAACAAAGAATCAGTATCCATCTGCGTCCGCCTTTCTTCTGTCAGTCTTCATCTTTCCCGTAAGCCTTACGCATACTTCTAAGAAATCATTCCGCGGGGATTCGGCAGACAGGCCGGTTCCTGTGATGTAGTTGCTCAGCGAGATCTCGTGCCACTTGAATGCTTCTTCGCGGCTTTCGCGGAGCAGATCGTCTCCAAGCATCTCCGCAAGTACGCTGTCAGATTCTATTGCAACCGCGCGTTCGAACTCCCTGAGCTTGCTTGCTGGCGCCATAGCATAGCAGACAACATACAGAATCTTAATACAGGCCCCCCAGTCTCTTCCAAAGATAGAGTTAGAAAAACCAAGACCATGCTGGTATGCCTGCGGTTTCCCGCGTACGGTTCAGACCAGTTTGACAAGGCCTTCTCTTGTTGCAGTTCTGTCAACAGCACTGTCTCTTGCCAGGGAGCTGAACACTCTGTTGCGTTCCGCATTGAATTTGTTCACGTTCTCTATGACGTCGGCCATCCTCTCCCTCACTGCCGGTATGCTGAACTTATATTTCGGCATGGTGTCCTGATACAGTGTGATGTCCTTCTGCCTTGTGTCTATGACCGCGTAGCCCTTGTTGTCCTGGCCGCTGTCTATCCTTATGCTCAGTATGTCGCGCGACTCTATTATGGGCGCAATGGTGAAGGGCCCGAAACCCAGGTGGCCGCTCAGCGTGATCTTCGGTGCGGCTATGTCTGCGGCAAGCTTCGCGGCGAGTACGTTCTCCGCCCCAAGGAGCTTCTTCCTGTACAGCGCTACCGGCGGGCTCTCGTGCATGCAGAGGAAGTCGACCTTGTCTCGTAGCCCCTCTGCAACCTTCACGAACTGCTCCGGGGTCTTCCTCGGCACCCTGCGCTTCTGCTTGCCAGTATGTGTCACTATTCCGTTGATGAACCCAAACCTCTGTCCGTAGAAATCGCGTACGTCACCATCGTTCATGAGTAGGGGGCTGCCGTCCACGTTCTTCACTCTCTTCAGCAGGTGGTAGTTGTCGTGGTTGCCGTACAGGGAGTACACTCTGTAGTCTCGCACGAGCTCGTCCCACTCCTGCCTGGTGACTGAATCCCCGAGATCGCCAAGGTTTATTATAGTATCAACTCCCCTGGCCTCCGCGGTCTGTCTCAGCCACGGAAGTGACTTGGCTTCGTCGAAGCCCTGCAGGTGGTATCTTCTCTTTCCAGTTTCGTAGTGTATATCGCTAACGACAAGTATCTTCATTGCATTACCTCTTGCTTCTGCTAACTTCGTAGTCCTCCGAGCTCCGGCGCGTCAATCTGCTGAGCATAGTGCTCCGCTACCTTGTTCCACGCAACAACGCGTAGATGCCTCTCTATGTCCCTGCTGGTCTTCAGCTTGTCAAGCGCCCTGACAAACCATGTCTTGTACGTGTGCTCCAGATGCCTTATGTCGTAGTTCACCACATCGGCGTACATGTACCTCAGCTCTTCGGTGAACTTCTCCATGCTGAAAACTATCTTTCCTGTCCTCTTGTTTAGGTGCTTGAAGTAGTCGTCAAGCACGCTCTCGTCTACGCTCTTATCTAGCTGGCCTGTGAATTCGTTCACGTTCTCTCCAAAGTGGTTGAAGATTGTGTTGATGATGTCGCAGGCGTCCTTGTGCTGCGTGCTCTTCCCCCTGTCTGCCCACGCGTAGAACTTCATCAATATGAATATGCTCGGGTCCGGCACCTTGTACTCGAACTGCCTGTTTCCCACGACTCTCCTCTCTATATGTGCGGTGCTGACTATGTCAGATTTCCTTACGCCGCTCATCCTGCAGTCGCCGTAGTGCAGATCTATCTTCCCGCCGTCTTCCAGGTCGGTTATCGTAAGTTTGAACGGGAACGCCTTGGATATCTTCAGCTCAAAATGAAGAGGATCCGCCCTCTCCTGCCAGGCAGCCAGAGTCTCGCGGCTTATGATGCCCGCCTTAGCTACAAAATCCCTGTCAGGGGTGAAGCGAGAGTCCTGAGAGTTCAGCAGGTTGGAGGCGAGTCCGCCTATAGGCACTACGTTTCCCTTGCCGAATAGTGCCTCAAGCTTTTCATACTTGTTGGCAAAATTCGATAGCCCGACGCTGTTCTCCTGCGGCCTGGCGATCGACAAGATCGCAGCTGCGCTGACACGTGGTTGCGTCTCTTTGTGATCAGAACTCTGTCTGACTTGGTCTACCATGCTGTGATTAAAGGTTCTTCCCTATATAAGCATTGACCTATAATCGTTTTTGCTATGTATTTCTGTTATTCTGCTACCTGCGATTAGAGCTTCGCTTGGTTGACCTTCGCGTCTGCTTGCCCCTGCCAGCGCGCTCAACTCGCTCCACTGCCTTCTTCGCAGCTTTCGCTGCGCGTTTTCCTCCCATCTTGAAGTAGTAGTAGAGACCGCCAGCAGCCACAAGTCCAGCGATTATTCCGCCTGCGACAGCAAAGAGAAGCACGTTGAACTTGGGTGGCGAAGCCATGATGTCATAGAGCTTGACCACGCCCACGTTGAAGTTTGCTCCGCTCGCCGAGGTCTGATTGGCAGTCTGGCCTGCTGCCGTGGCGCCCTTCCACACTGTGCCCGGAATCGCGTTCGCAGGCATCGATGCGGTTATATTCAGGAATAGGTATTGGTGTGGCGCTAGCGTTCCATTAGAAGGCGAAACAACCACGTTCGGGGTGGTCATGTTCGGAATCGAATTTACCTGCGTGAGCGTCGTGAAGTAGATTGTCAGGTTGCTGCAGCTGTTGAAGATCTCCATCTGCTGTGTCTGGCTGCTTCCTGCACTTATGTTGAAGCTTACCTTGCCTGCAACCTCTCCTATGCATGCGGATGAGATGCCTGACGCTAATATTATTGTCAGAACAAAGGCGGATGCAAATCCGAGTCCATTACCCACTAAACACAACTCTTAGCTTCAGCAAGAGAGCGAGACAGTTATGCCCTGGCTGTATGTTCCCGTTGCCTGATATGCCGGTACGTTTACTCCAAAGTAGATGGTGTTTGAGACAAGCGGGTTTGGAGAGACGTAAAGCTGCGTATCCGTAGTTATAGAGTTTGTAAGCGCATTTGCGGGAAGGTTGCTACCGGTATCGCTCGTTGGGTTCCAGAGCGTGTTGCTAACCCCGAAACTGTTGCTGCCCGAAACCCAGTTTCCTGTGCCGCTGTCGCTGATTGAGTAAAGCACTATGTTTGATCCTACGGTTCCGGAATCTCCTATTGTCACCGCGTTTGCTGTTGGAGCGAAGTATCCTGCCTTAGTCGGCGGGAACGTTATGAGCGTGCTAGAGAGTGTTGGAACGCAGACTCCCTGAACTGTGAGCGATACTGAAATTGTGTTTACGGTGTTTGTTGCTGCAGCCACGATTCCCACATAGCCAAGCATCTCAACGAGCGTAAGTGCTATGAGTGAGGCCACGATTCCGAAAGCAATCGCTGGCACTACCTGCTTCTGGCGCACATTCCTTGATTTGTTGCCGTTCAACATGATAACATCACATTTACATCTCCGGTGTACGTTCCCGGAGGCGAGGCAGAAGGCACCAGGAAGCCGAAGTAGACTGTGTTCGTACCGCCATCAAGAGGAACCACTATGCCTGTGTCAGATCCCGTAATAGAGGTCGTGAGTGCGTTGCCTGTGCTTCCGCCTGAGTAGGTGGGATTCCAGAGTATGTTGCTAACTCCAATAGTGTTGCTGAGATACGTGAGAGCTGAGCCGTATACGAATATGTTGCTTGCAGTGTTACCGAAGTTCGTCACGGTGACAACATTGGCATTTGTTGGCGAACTGCCAGCAGGCGTAGAAGGAACAATTATCGCTGTGTTGCTTGCAAGCGGAATGCACGTGTTGGGAACTGCAACATTGGCTCCGATGGAGTTGGCTGATGCGGAGACGATGGTTACCTGGCCGATGACTCCGTAGAGCGCAAACGCTGTTAGCGATGCGACCAACGCAAACGTTAAAACTGACCAGACTAACTCGTTGTTGTGATTCATTTAGCCGCCGTGAACTAAAACAGGTTATCCCTTATACTGCAACCTATTTAAATATACGTTTTGCACATGCGCGGTTAGCATGACAGAGACACTGTTATTCCCTGAGCGTAGGTGCCCGCGGGCTGCCCCTTTGGTATGTTTACGCCGAAGTATATCGTGTTTGATACCGTGGGCGAGACGTAGAGCAGTGTGTTTGTGCTTATCGAGTTTGTCAGTGCGTTCGCAGGCATGTTGCTGCTGCCGTCACTGGTGGGATTCCACAGAGTGTTGCTCACCCCGAACTTGTTTCCTCCTGAGACCCAGTTGCCCGTGTTGCTGTCGCTGAGCGAGTAGAGATAGATATATGTTGCTGCTGTGCCCGAGTCGGTCACCGTCTCCACATTGGCAGTTGGCGCGAAGAATCCTGCCTTTGTTGTCGGGAACGTTATGAGCGTGTTTGAGATCGTGGGCACGCATGTGGCCGATGATATAGTTATCGTGTTCTGTATGGAGTTGAATGTGTACGGGTTGGTTGTACCGAGGTCCGTGACAATGGCGTTGTAGGTGTACGACCCCGAGGTCCCGACAGTGAATGCTATTGTGTTGCTACCTCCGGGGGAGGTGATTATTACGTTGCACGGCGGCGTTTTTCCGTCGGCGCAGGCCTGCTTACTGCCCGATACGTTGTAGAGCTCCGCTGTGAACTGGCCTGTTCCTCCGTTAACCCCTATCGTGTACGTTTCCAACGTGCTCGGACCGGGGCTTGAAGAACTCGGAGTCAGGGTCGCTGCGGGCTTGGTGTTTATCGTTATCTGCGGCGTGTTCGCTGTATTGACGGTGTTGCCTGTGGAGGTATCCAGGGAGTTGTCGACCACGAAGCCGTTGAACGCCCACAGGCCCTCTATGGTGGTACTGCTTGTGGTTACCTGGTAGTTGGTGCCGCTCCACGTATACTGGAGGTCTGTGTCAGAAAGGGGGGAGAGTGTGAGCGAGAGAGCATTCGTTGCCGTGGGAAGAGATGTAGTTATTGTGTTGGTTGACGATACCGTATTGGGAGCTATCCACTGCCAGTTGCCCGTGTATGGCGACAGGCCGTTGAAGGCTGTGGTGCTGAACGTGTACGCCTGCCCCACGTCGAGTATCGCGCTGCCGATCGTCGCCGGTTGTATGTTGAGCTGCTGCAGGACAACTATGGGCGCACTCGTCCCATAGCCGTAAACCTGCGCGTTTCCAGCCCCGCCATTACCTCCTGACTGGGCACCAGCTCCACCAGTGCCGCCGGCTACCGAAACACTTGCTGTAGATGGTGCGGTTGTGCTGTAGGCCAATAGCACGAAGCCCCCTCCTCCTCCCCCTGATCCGCCTGTCGTGGCCTTCCCATTCGCCCCCGCCCCTGCAGAACCGCCGTTCAGGTTGTTGGATGTATAGCCTCCTGCACCTCCTGCTGTTTTACTTATAGTAGTGCTGCTAGTGGCGCCGTAGACGCCGACTGCACTGATCGTTCCCGCTATGATGTTGCTCGCTTGCATGTACAATCCATAGCCTCCAGCTCCGCCAGAATCGCCTTGCGCGTCAGCGCCCCCTCCCGCACCCTCGAAGTAAGTTTGTATGGCGAGGCCTCCGCCACCGTACCAGGTCTGAATGTTGGCGTTCGTAATAGTAGGCGTGGGCGTCGGGCCCCCCGCACCTCCGTTACTGCCAGCGCCTCCTGAGCCTCCTCCACCGCCTCCACCATACGAGCTTGCCTCATTTGTTCCTCCACCTCCAGCTCCGGTGCCTCCGTTGTTGGGAGTGTATCCAGAAATGGACGTGTAGATGGTGCCGCTGTTAGCTATCGTGCTGTTGCACAGTATGCTGTATCCTACAGTGTTGAGCGTGTTTCCGGAAGAAACGGTAAGCGAACCGCAGATGAGGTCGCCGCTCAGCACGGTGCCGGTAGGCGGGTTGACGTTGATGTTTGAGGAGGAGTAGAAGACGTACACCGTCGGGTCTATGGAGCTGTAGTTGCTGTTGCCCTGCGCGTCAAACACTATCTTTGTCGGCTGGCTTACGGATATGCCGCTGAATCCGAATCCCTTGCCTATCCCGCTGCCGCTGGCCGTGCCGTGCGCCCTCAGGGTGCTGCCGGTGTATATGGAATAGGTATAGTTGAGCGTGTTGTTGTTTAGCGTTGAGCTGAAGATCTTGGGGTTAATCGAATATGTACCCTGCGGATACAGGTGAGGCACGCCGTTGACTATGGCTGGCGTATAGACCGACTGCAGCAAGGTTACGTTGCCCATCGCTGAGTTTGTGGTGAAGTTGCCTATCTTGACGTGCAGATCCGGCACGCGCTTAATCACATTAACAGCGTACTCGGTTACGATGTTGTTGCCATTGTACTGCACATAGTACAAGGTCTTACCGGCTCCCTGCAGCTTGCCGTCCTGCGAAAGTGAGCCGTAGCTCACATTCACCCGGACAAGATTCACCTTTACGCCTCGCAGTTTAGATGTTATCAGGATGAGCTGGCTGTTGTTGAGCGCGCTCGTTCCGTTGAACTGGGCTGTGGACGCGCCGTTGACAAGACCTGACGCGTAGCTCGTTAGTAGGCCGGACACGAACGCCGTGTTGATGCCCGATTGCGCCGTTGTGATTGGCGTTATGTTCGTGCTTGAACCTGAGCTGATGGGGGTGATGGACGAATTAGCCGTCGTGGCGTTGACCGCGTTCGCCGAGACGCTTATGACAGTGTTGCCGCTAACCGGCAGTGAATTCGCCGAGTCGGATATGACCACGTTTATCGCTATCGCGCCGAGGTCATTGGCTTCGGCTGGCAGCGCGAAGCCCACGCTGTTGCTTGTCAACGAGTTGGACACGCTTGTGAAGAATATGACGTTGCTGCTAGTCAGGTTCTTTGCCGTGAAGTCGAACGTGTAGGGCGGAAGGCCTCCAGATACGGTAGCGGTGATCGTCTCTGTCTGGCCTTGAATCGGGACGGAGTTAGATGATGTGAGCGAGTTGAACACGAGAGGCAGTATGCTGGTTGTCGATGCGGTGGTGCTCTGCGTGCTGGTGCTCGCGCTGCTCGTCGACGAGAGAGATGACGCAGACGACGATGTTGAGGTCGTTGTCTGGGTT
>JAMCYP010000021.1:0-60535 GCA_023476545.1 Candidatus Martarchaeota archaeon
GCGGGTTCGAGAGTTCAAATCTCTCCCCCTGCCCTCCGTAAGAGCTTTAAGCTTCATCTTGGATGAATAGGCATGGCAAGAGGCAGGAATGCAGCGCAACACGCCACCACTTCGAAGATCCTGGTAGTCGTTGGCATACTTATCGCATACTCGTTCTTCGCAACGGTCGGGCTGCTCACACTCAACGGCCAGCTTGCGGCTCCAGGAGTGATCAACCCCCTGATAAAGTTCTCGGTTGGATCTCCATCTTATGCAAACACGACGAACCTAAAGCGGGTGCCGCTGAACCAGACCTTCTGCCCTGAGAACGCAACGATACAGAAAGTGTCCGCGGGGTACAACGCTTATCTCTACTACACCAACGTTACTCCGGGTCAGGTCTTCAGGTACAGCCTGATATACAACACCTCGATCGGCGAGTTTGCCAGCGCCACTGTGCTGCCGCCATTCAAGCTGGTCTCATACAGCAACGCGATCCAGAGCCGCATGGACTGCCTCGGCTATCCTGACGCGCACGGCAACGCCACTGTGATGATACAGGCGCCGAACTCCAGCTACTTCGGCCCCATCTACGCGTTCCTGTACTTCAACAGGAGATAGCGCCCAGATGCAGACTTATATAGGTTGAAAAGAGATAGGCTCACCATGCCAAGCAACACAAGCCCAAGCATAAGCGTCATCATTCCCACGTACAACGAGGAGAAGTACATAAGGAACGTGTTCGACGGCCTTCGCGATCAGACCTTCCGCAGCTTCGAGACGATAATCGTCGACTGGAACAGCAAGGACTCCACCAGGGAGATAGCTAAGCAGTATGGCGCTAGGGTGCTTGTCGAGAAGGGCAAGGGCATAGGAAGGGCAAGGAACAGGGGCGCCGAGGCTGCCCGAGGCAATCTGCTCGTCTTCCTCGACGCGGACACAAGGCCGCAGAGCGGACTGCTTAAGGCGTATGCCGCTGCGTTCGCTTCCGGAAGGATTGTCGCCGCCACCGGCCCCATACTCCCGCTGGAGAAGACAAGCAAGAGGATACGCGCAGGGTACAAGTTCGTCTCTGTACTCTTCGTGAAGGTGTCGATACTCATGGGCCAGCCGTCAATAGTGGGCTCGAACTTCGCCGTCAGAAAGGACGCGTTCAGGAAGGTAGGCGGCTTCGACGAGAGGTACATGACGCACGAGGACTACGACCTCTCTCTAAGGCTGAAGAAGGCGGGCAGGATAGTGTACGTAAACGATGCCGTCGTGCACGCGAGCATCCGCCGCGTCAAGGCGTGGGGCGTCTTCGGCTACTTCACCTACCACACCGGCAACATGTTTAGATACCACCTCCTGAGGAAGCCGAAGGAGGAGTACGACCCTATACGCTGAATTGCCTCGTGAAAGCACTCAGCAAGCATTATAAACTTTTTCAACAAATAGCATATGAGCTCTTTATTAAGACCCACAGCGAATAATGTGCGCTAGCTGATCCAATGGAGTATACTAAATTTGAGAAGGCGAGGATTGTAGGCGCGAGAGCGCTGCAGCTCGCCTACGGGGCCCCGCCCCTGATAAAGGTGCCCGAGGGCGTGGCGGATCCGCTCGCCCTGGCAGAGCTGGAGTTCAAGGAAGACGTAATACCGATAGCTGTAGTCAGGGGCAAGGTGCAGAAGTGATGGAGCAGAGCTACGACGTCATAGTAGCGGGCGCGGGCATGGCCGGCGCTCTGGCCGCGATCTCCGCCGCGAAGGGCGGCACAAAGGTTCTGCTTCTTGACAGGAACGATCAGCAGGAAGCGGGCAAGAAGACCAACTGGGGATGGGTCTGCGGCGACGCTGTCGCAAAGGCACACATAGATTTCATAGAGAAGGAGACGGGCATAAGGCTGGGCGAGCCGGAGCTTGACCACAAGGTCGACGGCGTATACGTTCTCAGCCCGGACATGAAGAACAAGTTCATGTTCGAGGGAGCCGGCTACACGCTGGACAGGCCCAAGTACGCAAGGAGGATGGTGCAGGAGGCCATCAAACTCGGCGTCGACTACAAGCCCAGACACGAGGTCGAGGGACCCGTCGTAGAGAACGGCGAACTCGTCGGAGTGTTCGGAAAGGACGACAAGACGCAGCACTATGAGGTACGCGCCAAGATAATCATCGACTGCCTGGGCATGGCGAGCACGCTGAGGAGGAGGCTCCCGCCTAACGAGTTCATAGAGAAGGACGTTAGCACCGAAGACATAGAGTCTACCGGCAGGTACATAGCGAGGTTTGACCATGTCAGCGAGGACCTCAACTACTACGATCCGAACAACGCGATAATACATTTGAACCAGCAGCTCGCACCTGGAGGCTACGGCTGGGTCTTCCCCAAGAGCGACGGCAAGATAAACATAGGAATAGGGGTGGAGAAGAAGAGCCTTGATAAGCGCAACGCGAAGATGGGCAAGACCGACACGCTGCACAAGCTCATAGACGAGTACGTGGCGTGGAACCCGGTGCTGAAGAACATGAAGGTTGACGAGACCGACCGCAACGGCAAGGGCTACTGGTCAGTGGCGGTGCGCAGGCAGTTCGACAGCCTTGTATACAAGAACTACCTCGGCGCCGGAGACACGATGACGATGCCGAACCCGATAAGCGCGGGAGGAATAGGCCCTGCTATGGTCGCTGGCATACTTGCAGGTCAGACCGCAGCGGAGGCTGTTGCGGCAAATGACACAAGCATGGACTTCCTGTGGAAGTACAACATCAGATTCAACGACGCATACGGAAACAAGACCGCAGGGCTCGAGGTCTTCAGGATCTATCTGCAGAGCCTGAACAACGACCTGATCAACTACGGCATGAGCCACTTCCTATCGAAGAAGGAGGCGGAGGCGATGAGCTACGGACTCGTGCCTGAGATAGGCATCGCAAGCACGTTCCAGAAGGTGCTGAGCGGAATTGCAAACATGAACGCTTTCAAGAACCTGCTCTACGCCCACGGGGCTATGAAGAGGCTGATAGAGGTGTACAAGAAGTACCCCGCGGGCCCGAACGAGTTCAAGAACTGGAAGGGCATAGTTGCAAAGGAGATCTCGGAAGCGAAGGCAAAGTTCCCCGCGAATCCGGTGTAGACGCTCTCATCTTCTTACATGTCGGCTGACATGAGGTCCTTTACCCTGCCGATCAGCGAGCCATCCATTCCGTAGACGTCCGCCTTTCCAAACTCGAAGACATCGTTCTTGAACATCGGCAGGTAGAGCTTCGTCTTCGGGCTGAGGGCGCTGCCAGTTATGAGGCTGTTGAACGAAGGCGCCGCGACAAGTTTCACTGCTCTGTTGTAGCGCGCATACTTCTTCGACGCCTTGGCTGTGACCTTTGAGACGATCCATATCTTCTCCAGCGAGTCGTTGTTCCTGAGCGCGTAGTGCCCGTGACCCACAACCACATACCTCTCCATCATCGCGGCACTGGAGGGCCACGAGTTGCCATGCGTCAACGCCACGCCCCCGATTATCATCTCGCTTTCGACAGGTATCTTGAAGCCCATGTTGGAAAGCACCCGCCCAATCCCTCCATCGTGGTTTCCGCGGACCACGCAGGTATCTGCGCCGGCTATGCTCTCAAAGAACGTCTTGAGCTCGCGGTACTCGGCGAACTTCGGCGAGCCTATGCTCTCCTTCACGTCGCCCAGCAGGACCAACCTCCTTGCCTTCGCCTCCTTGTACGTTTCAAGCAGGCTTTCGGCCATGCGTTCCGTTGCGCGCTGGAAGTAGAAGCCCTTCTCCCTCAGCTTCAGGTGCATGCCTATGTGAAGGT
Source organism: Candidatus Martarchaeota archaeon (assembly GCA_023476545.1). GTDB lineage: Archaea > Micrarchaeota > Micrarchaeia > Micrarchaeales > CABMGC01 > JAJYVH01. Next base: position 3,777 of record JAMCYP010000021.1, read on the forward strand.
CGCCGACAACGAGCGCGCGCTCCTTCCTGATCAGCAGCGCCGGCCTGCCTTTCACGAACGATACGAGCATCAACCTCTCATTCTCAAAGCAGTTTATTATACTTGACAGCCGAATACAGCAAGAGCGCATGGCAGACGCCTTAAAGATCGCAAGGATATGGGGCATAGACATAGACCTGCACTGGACCTTCATAGCGCTGCTGCTCGTAACGCTGTACATAAGCATATACAGCAGCCTCATCCTCTTCGTAATAATAGTGCTGCTCTTCGTCTGCGTGCTGGTGCATGAGCTTGCGCACTCGTTCGTCTCGCTCAGGAACGGCATACCGGTCAGCAGGATAATGCTGCTGCCCCTCGGCGGCGTCTCGATCATAGACCTGGCCAACATAGACCCCAGGGTGGAGTTCAACATAGCCATAGCCGGGCCGCTGATGAGCTTCCTGCTCGGCGCGGTCTTCGGCTTACTTTCGGTGCTGTCGCCTATCGGGCCGGTAACAAGCCTGCTGCAGACGCTCTTCCTGCTCAACATCCTCCTCGGCGGATTCAACCTGCTGCCAGCATTTCCGACCGACGGAGGGCGCGTATTCAGGAGCTACCTTGAGAGGAAGCACGACGAGTACGTGGCGACCGAGCTGACGGTCAAGGCGAGCAACATAATCCTCGGGCTCTTCGTGCTGGGAACCGTGGCATACGTGCTGCTGATAGACGCGCCCTTCTACTCCAAGGAGTTCATCTTCCTCTGGAACCTGCTCATAGTCTTCTTCCTCTACGGCGGCGCCCGCCAGGAGAAGCAGATGATGGAGATAAAGAGAAGGTCGCGGGGCATAAAGCTGGGCACTCTGGCCACCAGGCACTTCGCGCTCGTCAAGCCGGAGAGCAACGTCAAGGAGATGTACGACAAGGTGAGGCTTAGCAAGGAGCACCTGCTCATAACCAAACTCAGGGGAGGGACCTACGCGTACATCAACCTTCTCGGCAAGACCGCGCTGCGCCCAGGCGCGTTGGCGGGCGACGTTGCAGTCAAGATACCCAGCGTAGATTCCGGAGAGAACATAGTCGACGCGCTAGAGACCATGGAGTCTAACGAAGCTGGGATAGCGGCGGTGACGCGACGCGGAAAACTGGTCGGGATAGTTACCATATCGCACATCCAGGCGTTCCTCTCGCTGCACGCGCTGAGGGCCCAGAGCCAAAAGTAATTTAAATCCTCTTTCTCCACTGGATAGTGCGACCAGTGGTATTAGTGCTCTACCTCAAATCCATGAGCATAGACAAGTTTAAGTCATTCAAGCACATTAGCGTTATTTTCAACAAGGGCTTCAACTGCGTAGTCGGGCCCAACGGCAGCGGAAAGAGCAACATAGTAGATGCGCTGCTCTTTTCTCTAGGTGAGAACTCGCTGCGCAGACTCAGGGTCGACCGCCTGCAGTATCTTATACGCGAAGGATCGAGCCGCGGCTCCTCAAGCCTGTCAAAGGCGCACGTGAAGATAGAGCTGGATGGCGACGAGAAGTTCGAGATAACGAGAGGCATACGCGCTGACGGCAAGACGGTATACAGGCTCAACGGCAAGCGCATGACCCGACAGGATGTCATAGAGGTGCTCAAGAAGCACATGGTGCACATAGACGAGACCAGCACCATAGCTCAGGGCGAGATCAACAAGATAATCGAGGCGAACGCCAAGCAGCGCAGAGAGTTCATAGACATAGCTGCTGGCATACAGGAGTTCGAGTACAAGAAGAAGGAGGCGATGTCCGAGCTTGAGAAGGTGGGAGTAAGGGTGAGCACCGCGCAGGCGATGCTCAACGAGAGGCTCTCGTTCCTGAACGAGCTTGCAAAGGAGAAGGATGCAGCGGAGAGCTACCTGACGATGAGCAAGAGGCTTAAGGCGCTCAACTACAGCATACTCATCAGGAAGCAGAAGGCGTCGCAGCTCTCGCTTGACGGCTACGCCAAGGAGATAGCGAAGCTTGAGGGAGAGAAGAAGGCGGTGGAGGCGAAGCTGGCCGAGTACTCCGGCAAGATATCCGCGCTGTCAGAGGAGAGGCAGAAGATATCGGACATGCTCACCAACAACACCAGCGCGCTCGACGGCGTCAACAAGAAGCTCGGGTATGTGAGCAACGAGCTCAGCGCGCTGGAGGTCAAGATGACAAACGGCACGTCAACGATCGAGGAGACGGAGGGGCAGATATCCGCGCTTACGGCGGAGACGAAGGCAGCAGCGGATCAGATCAGGGCAGACGCGGAGGAGGCGGCTGGCATAAGGTCAAAGCTGGGCGAGCTTGAGGCGCAGGCGAAGAAGCTCGGCGTCTCTGGCGGTCCGGGCGAGTCCGGGAAGAGGGTCAAGGAGCTAGACGTGTCGATATCCGCGCTTGAGAAGGATTTTGCACAGGCGCAGGAGAAGTTCTCAAGGCTGCAGACGGAGAAGACGCTCACAGATTCAAAGAAGGTCGACGCTGCAGGCAGCGTCTCCAAGCTTGCGAAGCAGATAGAGGAGGAGATGGCTGCCGCGAAGGAGATGGAGAAGAAGGCGCAGGCAGAGAAGTCAAAGAAGGAGCGCGCGGAGAAGGCATCGGTGGAGCTCCAGTCACGGGCAGAGGAGCTCAGGGAGACGCTCTCCGGACTGGACAGCCAGATAATCACGCTCAAGGAGCAGAGGGCTGCAAGCCACTCCCGCGACGGGGCCATGCAGGGCAAGCTGAAGGCGGCATTCGCCGACTCTCCCGGATTCTTCGGAACCGTGGCTGACCTCTGCACATACGATGGCAAGAACGCCGAGGCTGTGGAGTCTGCCGCAGGTTCGAGGTTCAACTACTTCGTTGTGGACAGCATCGAGACCGCGAACGAGATGATACAGTACCTGAGGAAGCAGAACCTGGGCCGCGCCACGTTCATGCCCCTGCGCGAGCTGCGCGTTGAGACCGAGTCGAAGGAGAAGGGGCTGCAGCACCTGACCAGCCTGCTGAAGTACGACTCAAAGTTCGCGAAGGTCTTCGAGTACATATTCAGCAACACGTACCTTGTCAACGATGTTGACGAGGCCAAGTCGATAGGCATAGGCAGGCACAGGTACGTGACCGCATCAGGCGAGCTCGTGGAGCGGGCGGGCATAGTGTCCGGAGGCTCAAGGGCTAAGGTGCTCTCGATCGCAAGCATAGAGAAGAAGCTAAAGGAACTCGAGTCGGCAAGGACTGGCGCGTTCTCAGAGGCTCGCGACATAGACTCAAGGCACTTCAACAGCAGGAAGGAGGTGGCGGAAGCTGACATAGCGTTCGCCGCAGCCAACTCATCCATACAGGAGTACAACACGCGCATAAAGGAGCTCGGCAGGCAGAAGTCTGAGATCGAGTCCTCGCTCAGCGCTTCCGATAAGGAAACGGTAAAGGCGGTGTCTGAGCTCGAGTCCTTGGGCAGAAAGGCGGCCCAGCTCGCCAAGGAGCTGGAGCAGAAGAAGCAGGAGCGCAGCGTCGCCTACAACGAGTCGCTTGAAGCGGCGCAGAAGGGCATGAGCAAGGAGGCCGCTGACAGACTCTCATCGGTCAACAAGGAGATCGAGGCGGCGAAGATAAGGCTCGCGGAGATACAGCAGCAGGACAAGATGCTCAACGGAACCTCGCAGCAGAAAGGCAGGGAGCTTGCGGAGAGGAACTCGCTGCTCGAGAAGAGCAGGAAGGCGCAGGCGGAGTACGTTAAGAGAAAGACGGAACTGCAGAAGGAGCAGGTGCAGATAGAGAGCAGGATGAAGAAGAGCAGCAAGAGCAACAAGGAGGCGCTGGAGAGGCAGGACTCCATAGCAAAGGAGCTGGAGAAGCTCATCACAGAGCAGGCCGGGCAGAACGCGAGGTCAGAGGGCGTGGAGAAGCAGGCGAACGACGTGCGCGTGAGGCAGGGCCAGGTCGAGATGAGGCTCAACGACATAGCTGCGGAGCTTACCGCCTACGGCAACGCGCAGCCAGAACTCCTCAACGAGGACGTGGAGAAGATGGAGAAGGAGTCGGGAGTGCTCGCCACGAAGATAGAGGCCCTTGGCAACGTAAACCTCAAGGCGCCGGAGGCGTACGACGAGAAGGCGCAGAGCGTCAACGAGGCCACAGTCAAGGTCAACACCCTCGAGGGCGAGAAGAAGGCGGTGCTTGCCATGATAGAGGAGATAGACTCGAAGAAGCTCAACGCTTTCATAACCACTTTCAACGAGGTGAGCAAGAACTTCAGCAAGCTCTACAACTACATCTACCCGGGCAAGGCCAGGATAGAGCTCGATGACGTCAACAACCCGCTTAACACGGGCCTGAGCATAAAGATAGAGGACCCGAATTTCGTCGGCCACACACGCGGCCTCTCCGGCGGGCAGAAGTCCCTCATCTCCCTGATGCTCCTCTTCTCGATACACATGTGCAAGCCGTCTAGCATTTACCTCTTCGACGAGATAGACACCGCGCTTGACAAAGAGAACTCGCAGAAGCTGTCGCAGCTGATAAAGCAGATGGCAAAGGAGGCGCAGTTCATAGTGGTGAGCCACAACGACTCGCTGATAGTCAATGCCGATGTGGCCGTAGGCGTCACGAAGAGCGGCGGCGACTCCCAAGTGTATGGCATAGAAATATCAAACGTTAGTAAGCAATAGTACTGGTTGTTTCCTTGAAGGTTAGGAAGAAAAAGAAGGAGCCAAGCCTGTCATGGCTCCTCTACATTCTCTTGGTGGCTCTGATCATAGTCTACGCGCTGTACGGCAACATAGTCATAGGCGCTGTCGCATTCTTCCTGATAATAATCATACTTGTTTTCGAGGTCAAGACCAGCATAGCGACTGAGGGCACGAAGAAGAGCCTTGTCGACATAGGCGCGGCGGTGGGCGCCGCGATAGTCGTCTGGGTGCTGCTCATAGTTGTCCTGCAGACCCCGGCCCCCGTGGACGCGGTGTCGAGCTGCAGCATGCTTCCCGTCATGCACCGCGGAGACCTGGTGGTGCTTCACGGCATCGGCAACGTCTCGAGCTTCGCGGCACAGCACAACGTGCCCGTGATAAACGTCAGCAGGTCCGCATTCGACAAGATGGAGGGCAACATGTCCAACGAGTTCCTGGCATATTTCGCATACGCTGACAACGCGTCGAGAATCGCGTACGCGATAGCGAACAACACCACGTACAACGTCAGCCTCTACAACACGCTCTGCGCATCCCAGTACACGTACCTCAACCAGCCAGGCAAGATAGCCACCTGCCAAGTCTCGGCGAAGGAGCAGGCCCGCAACCTGATACGATACAACTACTCGCTCGGCAGCATAAACATAGGCGGCCAGCTCTTCAAGGCCATATACACATCGCAGATAAGCATAGGCAACACCACGCTCTCAGAGAACTACAGCAATCCCATAATCGTGTACAAGACCACCAGCCGCGACTCGTTCAGCGGGGACATAATACACAGGCTCTACGCCGTGCTCAACGTTAGCGGCGAGTACTACTTCCTCACAAAGGGCGACAACAACCAGGCGCTCGACATAGAGTTCGGCAACTACCCCGCGAACCAGAGCGCGGTCCTCGGATATGTCATAGCGGACATACCTGTAGTGGGCTACGTAAAGCTGCTGCTGAGCGGCCAGATCGCCACTCCCGCAGGCTGCAACCAGACGCTGTCCACGAACCCTCCATAGGAATTAAACAGCCCTGACAATAGGGTGGAGTACCTGCAGCATCTGTGCCAGCGCCCCGAACTCTCTCTGTTCAGTTTGGGCATCCCTGGCCTCAAGATAACTTTTTGTCCAGAATTCCATGCGCATTTTCTGCTTCGGAAGAGCTTGTTTCTCCAAATAACTTACGAACATCTTGGGCGTGTCATTGCTGACTTCTGTGTTAAAGAGTATCATCTCCGCTCCTTTAGAGCGTGCCCTTCTGGTGAGGTCATTATGCACCATGCGAGAGAAGACCTCGGTCCTCATCCACGCATTTCCTTCTACGGAGTCCACCAAAAAGATTCCATTTTCAAGGTAGCAGATTGCGCAGCCGATGGCTTTCCCTCCTGCCTCATATCTGACCAATATAGTGGATGAGTCCTTTGTATAGTTCAGTATTCCCTCTTTGAGGCTAGACCCCAACGGCAAGAATGCGCATGCAAGCAAATCATGATCATTGTATGCAAGGGGATCCTTGGTCTCCGACGCTCTGACAAATCTCACCTGCGAGAGGCGCTTCATGCTCGCATCCAGCTTCTCTCCCAGAGCAGATATCTTGTCGTCTTCAAGAGCCATCAGCATGTCATAGGCCAGTCCATATTCGCCCCTATTGAAAGCAGCGACTACGTACTTCCTTATGCTCTGATATCTTTGCTCAAAAGCAGTTTTCGCTTGGTTGATCTGTTTTGTTTTCGCGATCTGGGTGATATCCTCAACTGCGGACTTCTTAGTCGCGTTGCCCCTTGATCCTACTATTGCCCTTACCGTGCTTTTCATTACGCTTTCTGTGATGTCCTCGTCGCTACTGCCTGCAAAAAACATCTGATATACCTGTACGTGCTCCTCGCTTGATTTCGCATGCATACGTACTACCTGCTTTAGATCATTGTTGTTGAGAGTGGCCAATCCAATAACCTCATCAAGGGTGAGCTTCCTGCATATCTGTGGGTGCTCATTGCGTATCGAGGCGCTGGCGAGCGCCTCATAGTACTTGAGATTATCTTTAGTGGGCGTTGGCAGCGTTGTGTTGCTTTTCTCAAGCACCTTAGCGGAGCGCCCTCCCCCCATCTCTATTATTCTAGTTTTGTGCGAAAGAAAGTATACGTATACGGCAAAGAGATCGTTCTCTTTCTCCACTATCATGTCTAGCTTGTTGCTGAGTATGATGGGAAGGTATGGCATGAAATCGTAGTTCATAAAAAGCCTGTATCCTGCTTTGCTCATAAGCTGGGCTATCCTGTGAATACTCTCCTCTCTCTGCCCCCATCGTGCCGCATAAGTAAACGCCACTGCTATCTCCCCATAATGGTCGCCTCCATTCTGCACAAGTCCGGCAGCATAGTCGGCCGCGTTGTCATTTATGCGCATTGCCATGTTTCCTGCTACAAGAAGCGTCATGTCTCTGCGCGTCGCATCGTCTTTCGAGAACTGCAATCTTGCGTTTATCTCTGCTACCTTCTCCAACGCATGAGAAGCGTGCAATACTGATTCTTGCTTTGTCCTGCCCTTCTTCGTGTTTTCCTGCAGGAAATCCTCGATGTCATAAACGAGAGGCCCGAGACCTTCTTCCGAAAGAGCGTCTGAAAGGTTGGAGATGTTAGTTATGAGCTGTACGTTCCTGCTCATTTTAGCTATGTCAAATAGTTGGATTAGCGCTTTGGTATCCCCCATACATATTAACCGGTCAATCAGCTTTATCACGCCAGTGTCTTTTAGGAATGATGCTATAGTTTCCCTGCCCTTTTTGGTTACGTTGACAGGCAGGTTTTCGCACAGCTTGTCAACCAACGTGTCCCGCGATTCACGGACATGCAGTGTGGAGGTTCCCCTCGCTGAATCCTCGCCCTTTGTGGTTGTTGCATTTAAAGACATGTCCTCGACACGTCTCTTCCGTTTTACCCTATTTATCTCTTGGCATGAAAAACAGAGAAGCTTGCGTCGAAATGCCCAACCTTTAAATACCTTTATTGACCATCTCTGTACGGCGGTTTCTCTCGGAGAGCGCTTTTTTACTGGTTAGCATGGCAGATTTGAACAACGACCTTAGGCTGGCTGTGGATACTGGAAGTGTTGTCCTCGGCACGCAGGAGACCGAGAAGGCAATAAGCGGCAACAAGGCTAAGATTGTCGTGATAACCAGCAAGGGCAAGGAGAAGGCCACCGACGACATAACGCACCTGTGCAACGTCGCAGGAATAAAGATGCTGATGTTCAAGGGCAGCTCGATGGACCTGGGTACCGTGTGCGGTAAGCCGTACTCGGTAAACAGCCTCGCCGTGCTCGCGCCCGGGAACTCGAAGATACTGGAAGAAAAATATTGATGATTTTCATGGCAAACGGAGAATTCGCTGCGCTGCAGCTCAGGAAGAAGAGGAAGAAGGAGAGGCTCCTGAAGAAGTGGTGGAAGCGCAAGTACTTCAAGCTGAAGCAGAAGTACGACCCCGTGGGCACCGTTCCGATGGCGCGCGCCCTCGTGCTCCAGAAGTTCGTGCTTCAGCAGAAGCAGCCCCACTCTGGGCTCATCAAGTGCGTCCGCGTGCAGCTGATAAAGAACGGAAAGGTAGTCGGCGCTTACGTGCCGTACGACGGCGCAGTCAACTTTATCGAGGAGCACGACGAGGTAATGATACAGGGGCTTGGCGGATCGCAGCGAGGCCAGATGGGATGCATACCTGGACTAAAGTACAGGGTCATAGGCGTCAACGGAGCCGACCTGTTTCAGGTAGTCAAGGGCAAGCTGGAGAAGCCGAAGAGGTAGTGTTTTTTGCCGGAAGAGAATAAGCAGGAAAAGGAAGAGGAGAGGAAGGAAGAGACCCAGCCGCAGCAGAATGAGACCGCCGCCAAGACGGAGCAGGCTCCGGAAGCTGAGGCGAAACCTGCCGCGGAAGAGAAGCCGGCGGCGAAGAAGTCAGAGAAGACCGCGACACGCAGGAAGTCCGTAAAGAAAGAGAATATCGCACTGGCAGAGTCGCTCCTCTTCGGCAAGTACGACCTGAAGGAGGTTACCGTCACGGACCCGAGCCTGGCCAACTACATAACTCTTGCCCCGAAGACGTATCCGAACAGCTACGGCAGGAGAAAGAACCGTGTCTACTACATAGCCCACGTCAACGTTGTCGAGAGGCTGATAAACAAGCTGATGCGAGGAGGAACGGGCCAGAAGATAGGAGGAAAGGTCATCAGGACCAAGGGCGCGCTCCAGGGAAAGAAGATGAAGGTTATGCACATAGTCGAGGACTCTTTCGAGGCGATAAGCAAGAAGACCGGCAAGAACCCGGTGCAGGTGCTTGTCAACGCGCTTGAGAACGCGGCGCCGATAGAGGACACCACGAGGATAAGGTACGGTGGCATTAACTACAACGTTGCCGTCGGCATAAGCGCAGCGAGGAGGCTAGACGTCGCCCTCAGGAACGTCGCGCTCTCATCGCTGATAGGCGCATTCAAGAGCAAGAAGAACCTCGCGGGCGCGCTTGCAGACGAGCTTATTCTGGCTGCGAACAAGGACCCTACGAGCTACGCGATCAAGAAGAAGGTAGAACTGGAGAGGATCGCTAGAAGCGCAAGGTAGTCGCATGGTGAGGAAAGAGTTCGTAGCCGAGGAAGTCGCAAAGATAATGAAAGACGTGAAGCACATACGCAACGTCGCGATAGTCGCTCACGTCCACCACGGCAAGACCACGCTGACTGACTCGCTGCTCGCAAAGGCCGGAATCATCTCAAAGAGCGTAGCCGGCGACGTGCTGTGGACCAACTACGAAGCCATAGAACGCGACAGGAAGATGACCATAAAGTCGGCAAACATCTCCCTCTCGTTCAACTACGATGCGCACGACTACATAATCAACCTGATCGACACCCCGGGCCACGTTGACTTTGGGTTCCACGTGACAAGAGCGATGCGAGCGGTAGACGGCGTGGTTGTCGTCGTCGACCCTGTCGAGGGTATCATGCCGCAGACCGAGACCGTGGTGAGGCAGGCGCTCAAGGAGAAGGCAAAGCCCGTGCTGTTCATCAACAAGGTGGACAGGCTGCTAACCGAGCTCAAGCTCACGCAGCAGCAGACGTTCGACCGCCTGCTGAAGCTGATTGGCGAGGTGAACAAGCTCATAGACGGCTATTCGCCCGAAGAGTTCCAGGGCAAGTGGAGGGTCAGCGTAGAGGACGGCAGCGTCTGCATCGGCTCCGCAGCGGAGCGATGGGCAATCTCCAAGAGGATTATGGAGAAGTACAAGACCACGTTCAAGCAGATATTCGAGCTAACGGAGAAGAACGACCTGGCAAAGCTCCAGGAGCTCGCCCCCATAGACGAGGCTACGCTCACCATGATGATCGAGCACCTGCCCAATCCGGCAGAGGCCCAGGCGTACCGTATCCCCCACCTCTGGCACGGAGACATGCAGAGCGAGGATGGAAAGGCGATGCTTGCCGTTGACCCAGACGCCAAGGCCAACGTCGTCGTATTTGGAATAAGCTACGATCCCCACGGCGGAGAAGTGGCGATAGGCAGGGTCTTCTCAGGCACGGTGAAGAAGGGCACAGAGGTGAACGTGTCCGGCAGGCCGAACACTGAGAAGATACAGCAGGTCGGCCTCTACATGGGACCAGACAGGGTGCAGATAAACGAGGTCTCCGCGGGCAACATAGCTGCGATAGTTGGAATAAAGGACCTGCAGATAGGAGACACGCTGAGCGAGGGCGCAATCATGCCGTTCGAGCAGATAACCCACTACGCCAAGCCGGTCATAACAAAGGCGGTCGAGGTGAAGGAGTCTAGGGACATGCCGAAGCTCATAGAGGCGCTGAGGGAGCTCTCGAAGACCGACCCGGGCATTGTCGTGTCGCTGAACCAGGAGACGGGAGAGCACCTTGTGAGCGGAAACGGCGAGCTCCACCTGGAGGTGGTGGAGACCAAGCTGAAGGACGAGTTCAAGATACCGATAACCACGAGCGAGCCGATAGTGCTGTACAAGGAGACTATAGAGAAGACTGTTGAAGACGTTGAGGGAAAGAGCCCCAACAGGCACTCCAAGTTTGAGGTTACGGTTATGCCGCTCGAGAAGGGAGTGATCGAGCTCATAGAGAACGGCACGATAAGGGAGGGCCAGCCCAAGGGCAAGCAGTACCTTGAGGATCTTGTCGCGGCTGGAATGCCGAGAGAGGAGGCGAGAGGCATCTGGGACGTGGCCAACGTCAGCGTGCTCATAGACGCGACTCACGGAGTGCAGTACCTCAACGAGGTCGAGGAGCTGCTGATAGACGGATTCGAGGAGGCTGTGCGCGAAGGTCCTCTCGCAAAGGAGCGATGCTACGGAGTGAAGGTGCTGATAACCGACGCTACGATACACGAGGACCCGGTGCACCGCGGACCAGCGCAGATAATGCCGGCGATGCGAAGGCCGATCTGGGCCGGCATGCTCGCAGCTGGAGTGGAGCTGCTCGAGCCGAAACAGATGTTTACGTTCAACATACCTCAGGAGTACATGTCAGACATAATCTCGCTGCTTCAGAGCAGGAGAGGACAGGTGCAGCAGGTGGAGCAGCAGGGAGAGGCGGTAACCATCATTGCTAAGCTGCCAGTGGCAGAGGTCATAAAGGGCTTCTCGAACGAGCTCAGGGGCGCCACCGCAGGCAGGGTCATATGGTACTTCGAGTACGCGGGATACGAGAAGATGCCGGCGGAGCTGCAGGACAAGGTGGTCAGGGAGATAAGGAAGAGGAAGGGCCAGAAGGAAGAGCCTCCCACGCCGCAGGAGTTCTTGGATTAGCCGGCTAGTTGGTCAGCGCGGCAGATGTAGGCGCATGAGCATCGGCGCCGTTGTTCACATAGTCAGAGTCAATTATCTTCTGCAGAGCCCTTATTGCCTCGGCGTACGCCCATGCGAGTTCGCTTATAGTCTTTCCCCCGTTTCTCGCCAGCTCTCCGTCAAGGTCCTTGTCAGGAGACTGCATGTATTCGTCCTCCTGCTCCGGAAGCTTCTGCCCAAACTTGCTTATCACATAGTTCTGTATCTCTATCGCCTTGCCAACCTGCCCCCTGTCTGCGTAGTAGGCAGCATACTTCTCAGCAAGATGCACCCAGGGCCTGCCTCCGAAGTACCTGTCTCCGAGGAAGCGCCACGGCATGCGCCTCCCGTTGAAGAGGTCTTTCTCCACCCTGCCTATCGTCTTCTCCTCAACATCAGAGCCGAGCTCACTGTCGTGCAGCTTTAGATCTGTGAACACGTATATTGCCGATGCGTCTACGCCCATCTCCTCAGCCGGATGGTCCTCTTGCTTTCTCTTGCTGCTGTAGAGTACGCCGTCTCTGATGAAGTACCTCTTCATGTACTCGAGCGGGCCTCCGGACTGCAGGCCGCGCTCCTTCTCCCTGACCTCGTGCTCGCTTATCGATCCTATCTCGCCAAGTCGGCACATGCGCTCCATGGCCCGGAACGCGGAGTGCACCGACGCTACATCATAGGAGTGGACAAGGTCCTGCTCTATCTCCCAGATGTTGGCGCATTCCGTGGTGTATATCCTTCCGAGGTAGTCTGCGAAGAGCACGCCGTGCCTGTTCAGGAACTCGCGCTCGTGCGTCTCCAGTCCGAGCAGGTCGGCCTTCTTCTCCAGAGACAGGAGAAGCAGCGGCAGCGAGTCGTGCTGCATGAGCCAGCTCCTCTTCACGTCCAGCTGCTTCGTATCGTTAGCGTACATGCCCGTCCTTCCAAACCTAGCGTATATGTGATTCGATAGCAGGAAGAACGCGTCGTCGTTGAGCGGTGACGAGACCGTCTTCGCCAGCGTGCCAGTCAGCTTCTCCATCTCCTCGATGTTCCTTGCTATTATCCTGTTGGCCGCGGCCATCGCCTCCTGTCTGTATGCATCGTCTACGTCGCTCTTTCTTCCAGCAACTTCAAGAAGCGATATGGCTATGAATGACGAGTCCCTGAACCAGTGTGCGCCGTAGTGCTCGTACTCGCACGATGCGGAGATGTAGCCCGAGGGCTCTACTCTGGAGATTAGATGTTCGAGGTAGAGTCCCTGATAAGCCTTGTACGTGTCCACTAGCGCGTCCATGGAGGTCTCTAAACTCAGATCCTGACTGATCGCCAAATTTCCCAAGCCTCCGACCCGGACAGATTTGTATGCACTTCAATGAAAAGCTATTTATTCCGTTCGATAAGGTTCTGCAACCGCAAAACGTGCAGGCTTCGCCTGCAAACGAACCGTCAGAAACCAATAAAAACAGGAGGTGCCAAGTCGAAGTGGCAATTATATGGCACATAAGATGGGGCACAAGGAGGCAACGCTTCTCATACCGGGCAACATGACAGAGCCTGCGGCAAAAACAATCAGCGCTCACGTAAACGCGATCGAGAAGGACTTTGCTAGCGCGTATCTGCGCGCAAGCTTTGCTGCCACGGAGTCAGTGGAGGCAGACGCTGAAAGGAGGGAGAAGACCAAACGTCTGATAAAGAACTCGGACGAGTTCCACATACTCCTAGACATGAACGACCCTGATACGCTCTTCTATCTTGGGGTGGCTTTCGCATACGGAAAGAAGATCATGCCGATCGGCGAGATTGACCGCACTCCGAAAAAGTCTTTCCAAAATGTCATAATCGATATCTCACGCGAGTTTGAGAAGTCGGGATTGCTGAAGACTCCGGTCAACTATGGCAACAGGTGGACCGCGGGCACGCGAGCATACATATGCTGCCCTGTGAGGGACGCAGACAAGGAACAGGTGGCATTTCTAAAGGGCTTGGCTCTGGGAATGAGATTCGGAGAGATGAACGTGCACTACCCGGCGGAGAACACGGATCAGATAGACGACAGGGGCATAGACATCTGCAGACAGAACGGATACGCCATAAAGGAGGCTGACATGGTCTTCCTCGTGTACGATCCAACGAGCAAGGGCACCAGGTTTGACCTGGGCATCGCCTTCGCCTTGGACAAGCCGCTGACACTGGTGAACGTTGACCAGGTAATCGCCGCGGAAAAGAATGGCGACAGGTTCGCTTCTTTCCTTCTTAACTGGGCGCAGCCAACGTTAAAGGACACGCTCAAACTACAGGAAGCATCAAAGGTAGTGAAGAGGAAGTGAGTTAGATAGGGTTAAAAACCCTTTCTGGCAATGTATATTGTTATGTGGACCCAGAGGGTCTACTGTCGGTGCTAATTCTATCGCACCAATGAGATGAGGTGTCTAAATGGCAAAAGGATACGAAAAATTCGAAGTACCAAAGGAGATGGCAGATAAGTCGCTGGAAGCGCTTCGCCTTGCGAAGCAGAGCGGCACGGTAAGGAAGGGCGTGAACGAGGTCACGAAGAGCGTAGAGCGAGGAATCGCGACGCTGGTAGTGATAGCGGGAGACGTGGAACCTGAGGAGGTGGTCATGCACATACCCACCATCTGCGAACAGAAGAGGATACCTTTTGTTTTTGTTCCTACAAAGCTCGACCTTGGAAAGGCCGCGGGACTCGGAGTTCCCTGCGCAGCAGCGGCTGTCGAGAAGGCGGGCGAAGGCCAGGCTCAGCTGAAGGAGGTGGCGAGCTGGGCATTGGGCAAGATGGGAAGCGGAGCAAAGCAGCAGTCAGCGCCCAAGGCTGAAGCGCCAAAACCCGAGTCGCCGAAGAAGGCAGCCCCTAAGAAGGAGAAGGAGGCGAAGAAGGCCGAACCGAAGCCAGAGGCTCCGAAGGAGGAACCCGCACCGGCTCCAGCCCCGGCACAGTGATCATAGGTTGATATTAGCATGGCAGATGAACAGCCCAAGCAGTTCGATGGCTTCCTGGCGGAGATAGTCGAGATACAGCCCCGAAAGACCGGAATGTTCGGCTCAATAATACAGGCGATGTGCAAGATCATGGAGGGCAAGGACAAGGGAAGGGTCATAAGGAGGAACCTCAGCGGAAGGGCCAAGGTCGGCGATATGATAAGGCTCGGAGACACGACCAGGGAGGACAAGCCCATACACATCAAGTGATTGCATGAAGTGCGCCTATTGCACAAGGGAGATCGAGAAGGGATCCGGCATAATGTACGTCAGGAGAACCGGAGCGGTGCGATACTACTGCTCCGACCGCTGCTACGAGTTCGACGTGGTGCAGCGCAAGAAGCAGCGCACGAAGGAGATAAAGGAACTTACCAAAACAGCCAAAAAGTAGAAGCGCCTAGTTCTTTTTATGGAGTTCAAGGAGGGAGAGAGCCTCATCGTTGTCCACTTTGGCGAGCTGTGGCTCAAGGGCAGGAACAGAAACGATTACATAAGGCTGCTCGAGGGCAACATAAGGGAGCAGCTCTCCGACGAGTCCTTTATGCTGGAGCGTCGCTTCGACAGGCTGGTGGTCAGGCCCGACAGCGCGAAGGACTCCGCGACAATAGCGTCCAAACTGAAGAAGGTGTTTGGGATAAGCACCATAGAGCTCTCCGTGGTCTCGGCTCCGGAACTGAAGAAGATCGCGGCGGCTGCGAAGGACCTGCTCTCTCGCGAGCCACGGCCGAAGAGCGTCAGGATCAACTCGCACAGGGCATACAAGCAGCTTCCCTTCAAGTCTACTGACGTGGTTGAGGAGGTGAGGAAGGCTGCGGAGAAGGCCGGCGTAGAACCGATGATCCGCGACTATGAGCGCGAGCTAAACATAAGCGTGACAAAGGATGCTGCCTTCCTGACGCTCAACAAGGAGAGGGGCGCTGGCGGCCTTCCCGTGGGAAGCTCCGGCAGGGCGATAGTCCTGATATCCGGCGGCATAGACTCACCAGTGGCAGCTTGGTATGCGATGAAACGCGGACTCGCCCCGGTCTACCTGCACGTGCACGCTTTCAGGGAGAACTCCGAGGCTGAGAACGGGAAGATGGCAGAGATACTCGGCGTGCTCTCCGGGTTCTGTCCAGCATCGAGAGCATACTTCGTCCCGTCGTACGCCTTCCAGGCCAACTCCACCCGATTCGGAAAGTACGAGCTCGTCCTCCTGAAGGCATTCATGCTCAGGCTGGCGGAGAAGCTGGCGAAGAAGGAGGGCGCCGGCGTGATCGTAACCGGAGAGAGCCTGGGCCAGGTGGCGTCGCAGACCTCTAGCAACCTGATGGCGGAGCAGCAGGGGATCAAGCTTCCGATACTGCGCCCCCTGATAGGGCTCGACAAGGAGGAGATAGTGCAGCTGGCGAAGAGGATCGGCACCTTCGAACCCTCGATCAAGCCGTACAAGGACGTCTGCTCCATAAACGCGAAGAACCCCAAGACGAAGAGCAAGGCAGCTGATGTGAAGCAGATGCTGAAGAAGATGGGAGTCGGGCGGATAGTTGCAAGGAGCATCGCCGCGTCGAGCGTTTCAGGCTAGCAAACGTTTTATATGTACTGGTTTTATCTTAGAACATGGACCTGCTGGCGCGCACACTGATCTTAGCTGTGATACTGATAGCCATAATCTTCGGCGTCTACTACGCGCTACAGAACAGCGTATTCCAGCACGTTACGCAGCAGCAGGCGGCATCGCTGGTCACCTCTGACCTGCAGCGCCTCTATCCCAGCGCTTTGATAAACATAACAAACAACACGCCTTCCAACTACTCCGGAAGCTGGCACGTTGTGGCCTCGGTGGTGCTCAACTCAACTTCGGTCTGCCCGTCATACTTCGTCTACACGTTCGACTATCCGCAGTTCGGCTTCGTCTACAGGGTGGACAACACGTACACGAGCAACTGCGTCGTATACGGGCTCAGCAACAAGTCATTCATCATCTCCTCCTTCCCGGTGGCGGTGACAAGGGCTTACACGCTCGGAATACCCGCAGTGAAGGCTTTCGTTGAAGGCTCGGGATTCAGCAACGTGGTCACCCACGCAAACTTCTTCAACTACACCGACGTGCAGGGCAGCAACTACACCAACGTCTGGATCGTAAACTACTCATCGCCTGAGAAGAACTACACGCTGTACGTGGCTCTCTCGCAGCTGAACGGCACGCTGCTCAAGACCTTCAACATCTCGAGCTCATAGATGCCTGATTAGAACCAGCGACTCCTCCCCTTCCTGCTCCCTGAAACCGCAGCGCGAGAAGAACCTCGCCGCGCCCTCGTTCCTGTCGTCCACCTCCGCGTATACCTCGAGCATCTTGAACAGCCTGGCCTTGTCAGCGCACCTCTCCACCAGCCTCCGCCCCAGGCCTTTGCCCCTGTGCGCCTTGTCTACTATTATGCCTATCATCCCGCCAGCGTCTGTGGTCTTTGCTATCTCGCAGTCTGCGATCACCTGGCCGTTGTCTATCGCTATCAGGTCAGCAACAGTGCGGCCGCGCATCCCGTCCAGCTTCTTCCTCATTATGGACTCTAGCTCTTCGGTGCTGGGTCTTGCACTGAATGTGGTGGCGAACGGTATCTCGTCATAGATCCTCAATATAAGCGCGGCCAGGCCTGCAAAGTCGCCCTCGTCCGGCTCCCTTATCTGCATCCAAATACGGTTTTAAGCTTTCTCATTTTAATATCTGTGCGATGACGATTTCTAAACTGACGGCAAAGAAGATACTGAAGAGCGTGGGCGGCGCGCGCATAAGCGAGAGCGCAGCCATGGAGCTGTCTGAGACGCTCAACGCGTATGCCTACTCTATAGCAAGGAAGGCGGTCAAGCTGGCAAAGCACGCTAGGCGAAAAACAGTGAAGAGCTCGGATATCCGACTGGCTAAATGACGATTCCGAACCACTGCAGTATGACTATCGTGCCTATTCCTGCAATTCCGAAGATCGCGGTGGATATGATGACCGGCAGCGTGAATGGTATTGACATGCCGAAGTAGGAGTTCGCCAGGTAGAGTGTGATGAAGCCGAGTATCGTGTTTGATATAACTCCAAAGATCAGCTTGAAGAAGAGCTTGCCGATCTTCCACAGAACCACCGCCACTATTGCCAATGCTATTAGCAGCCATACGCCAGAAAGCGCGGTTCCGAATATAGTAATTGCCATCTCATCCCGCATAGCCTTATAAACCATAAGAATAAAAAGATGTCCAGTGGTGTGCGGGTGGCTTACGGTCGCAAGACCGAGGAAGCTCCCTCCACGCAGAGCATGCAGAGGGCTTAAGGCCCGAATCGGAAAAGAAACGCAGCGCAAGTGTACACAAGCGATGACAAGACGAGCGTGCATGTGTGCTTGAAACGGCCGAGGTGCATGCTGTGAGCGCGCAAGGCAACAGCCGCTTAGTCGAATGCCACCTAGAACAGAAGAGGGGCTACGGCACACCACTGATGCTTAATTCGCAAATTGGTTGGAGTGGGAAACGATGGGTGGGGCTTCTAGCTTCGTAACCGGTGTTCTAACCACAGTAACCGCGCTGCTGATCGCGTTGGTCGCTTACTCGCTGATCACACACTATGCGCTTAACCAGAACAACCCTCTCTCCTCATTCGTGAACGTCACGTCCACGGTAGTGTCCACGGTCACCACTGCAGGGTCTGCGCCCGCCACCACAACCGTGCAGTCCAACTACACGCAGACGAGCGCCGCGCTGGAGCAGTACGCACTCGGCCTGATCAACGCGGACCGGCAGAAGTACGGGCTTGGCAATGTCACGCTCTCTAGCGAGCCGTCCGCGCAGCAGCATTCGGACAGCATGCTTGTCAACAATTACTTCAGCCACTGGGATCCGTACGGGATGAAGCCGTACATGCGCTACACCCTGGTCGGCGGCCTCGGGGCCGCGACCGAGAACGTGGCCTATAGGGAGAGCGAGAGTTGCGGAGTGTTCGGATGCACGGGCAACGTGAACGTCAAGCAGGCGCTGCAGCAGATGGAGTACGACATGATGTACAACGACTCAGCGTGCTGCAACAACGGGCACAGGGACAACATACTCGATCCCAACCACAACCAGGTCAGCATAGGGATAGCGTACAACTCGAGTAGCGTCTACTTCACCGAAGACTTCATAGACAACTACATAAACTGGAGCAACTATGGGATCAATCCCTCAACTGACGAGATGTACGTGGAGGGCAAGATCAACGGCGGCAGCACCCTCTCTACAGTGCAGATCGCATACGACAAGCCAGTGGAGAACATGACCGTTGCCCAGCTGGACAACACCTCATCGTACAGCTACGGGCCAACGATCGCGGGGGTGGTCAGCAGCCCGCTTTATTACTACGCGAACATAGAGACGATAGTCGCAGACCAATACAGCACCAGCGGAAAGAGCTTCAGCGTCGCGTTCAACATGCACAACACCATAAGCAAGAACGGCCCTGGAGAGTACACGGTGCTGGTCTGGCTGAACAACACCTCAGGGGCGGGCTTCGTGGGCTCGACATACACCGTATTTGCGGGCGCAGGCGGCAGTATCTACACCCCGAAAAACGTCTAGAGACGCACCAGCAAGGGTTAAAGGTGTTCCCTTCAAGAACCATCTTGCCAGTTTGGAACCGGTGTGACTAGTTATGCTGCCAGTAGGATTAGTCTTCATATTCATCGCGGGCATCTCGTTCCTAGGATTCATAATAAACGCCCTGTTCGAAAAGGTCAAGATAACCAGCATACTGCCGCTCATGGTAATGGGCCTGCTCGTGGGCCCGGTCATGGGGCTGATAAGCACCAACACGTAGAGCACGATAACGCAGTTGGCGCCCTACGTAGCCGCTATCGCCATCTCCTTCATAATCCTCGACGTCGGAATCAACATCAAGCTGAAGAGCCCCGATCATGCCGACTATCTGGTCGCTGTTCGCCTTCACGTTCCGCTAATTCCACGGCATCTCGTACTCCCCCTGCTGGTTTTGCTCCGACCGGGATTTGAACCCGAGTTACAGACTTGAGAGGCCTGTGTCCTTGACCGGACTAGACGATCGGAGCACGCTTTTATAGGTTCTTTGCCTGAATATATAATAGTTACGCGTGTTCTCATGCTTCTGTACGAAAAGTATACTCCGCACTCGCTGAAAGAGCTGATAGGGAACAGGTTAGGCATAGCTCGGGTCGGGAAGTTCGGCACTGAAGTGAGTTCTGGCAAGAAGCCAAAGCCGATACTGATCTACGGCCCGAGTGGCACTGGGAAGACCGTGGCGCTGCGCGCGCTCGCGGAACAGAACGGGTTCGAGACACTGGAGCTGACCTCAAGCGACTACCGCGACGCGGAGACGCTGAAGAAGAGGCTGCTTCCCGCGGCCAGCAGCCGTGGCCTCTTCGCAAAGACCACGCTCATAATATTCGACGAGATTGACGAGCTTTCGGGGAGGTTCGACAAGGGTGCCGAGAGCGTCATAACGCAGATGCTCAAGGAGACAAAGCAGCCTATCGCTTTCACCGCAATGGACTTCTGGGACAGGCGCATAAGCTTCCTCAGAACCCGCGTGGACAGGGTAGAGTTCAAGAAGCTGGAGTCGAAGGAGCTGATAGCGTACATGAGGTCGATCTGCGAGGCCGAGAAACAACAGGTGGAGGAAGGCGTGCTGCGCGAGATCGCATACAGGGGAGACGGCGATGTGCGCGCGTCCCTGAACGACCTCCAGATGGTCTTCATGGGCGGGAACGATATACTGGACAACCTTGTAGTCAGGAACCGCAAGCTTGAGATATTCCGTGTGCTTGATCGCATCTTCATGACCAACAGCTTCTCCATGGCGAAGACCGCAGTGGAGACCAGCGACGTAGACCTGGACATGCTGATAAACTGGGTTGACGAGAACATACCAAACAGGTACTGGATAAAAGAGTCGGTAAACAAGGCGTACGAGCACCTCTCCTTCGCGAGCAGGTTCTTCGAGATGGCGGAAAGAGTGCGTTACTACGGCTACATGAAATACACGAACGTGGGCATCGCCGGAGTGTCGATTTCGAGCGGTGGGAACACCAAGTACGTCAGCCCGTACGCCTTCCCTTCAAGGGTCAAGTACCTCAGCACCACAAAGGAGGCGAGAGGCGTGCAGAACAGGATCGCATACAAGTTCTCCCCGTACCTGCACACCAACAAGCACGAGATAATTGGCTTGTATCTGCCCCTCTTCCAGAAGCTCTTTGAGAAGGTATCGGCGGAGAGGAGAGGGGAGATTGTAGACTCCCTCGAGAACGATTTCAAGCTGGAGAAGGACGAGATCGAGTTCCTCGCGCCAAACTCCTAGGCGTATCTGCGCAGCGCGCTGTACTCTGCCTGGGACAAGAACTCGCTTGTTTTAAGGACCGCAAGGTCTCCTGGCGCTATTCCACACTGGTTTGCACGTGGCTCATCAACAACTATGTAGTCGCCGAGCGTCTTCTTTATGTCCAATCCGCCAGGCTCACCACCCTCATTTATCACCACTTTGCTGTCTGCGCCTGTCAGCAGTTCGTCGCCCTCCCTGAGAAAGCCCAAGAGCCTATCAAAGTTTCTCACCAGCGTGTGGTTGAACACTCGCATCACGTCATCCACCCCGCGCTGCAGCTCTGTCAGTCTTATGATGTCCATGTCAAAGACGGTGTCTTGTATTTCTGGCCTAACCGAAAACGACTGTATCGCCTTACTGGCTATCTGCGCACTTTCCTGCGTTCCTATCTCCCCGCTCATCACCGGCTGGGTTACCCTCAGCATGCCAAACTCCGCGCTAGCGTCGCTTCGCAACGTTCTAAGCGTGCAGATAAGTCTAACGGTTTCAGACACGTTCTCCCGGTCGCGCGCATACTAGAGCTGAAATATTTAAAAAGACTGTATACAACCTACGGACAACTGTCAATCTCTGCCGGCGGCGCTCTCCTTCCCCGGATTCAACCACTCTGAGAGCTCTATCTCAAAGCCTACAGCCGGCTCTTCTATTCCGAAACGGGTCAAGACTTCCGGGTGCACCTCTCCCAGAACTCCTATGCTCTTTTTGTCTACTTCGACAGTTGCGCACCTCCCCTCTATGAAGCTTCGGTTATCGGTCTCGGTCATCGTGCACTCGGAACCGAGCGCGCGCAGCATGCCCTCGAGCGCGGCCTTTGCCTCGTTGAAGTTGGCTTTTGAATGGCACGATACCGCCGCGAGGTGGTACCTCTCCTCCGGAGCGTTCCCCCTTATTCCGAATACCATATCCGCCTCAAAGAGCCTGAGCGGGAAGCTGTCGTGCATCGACTGGCCTACGCCTTTCAGCAACGAGGGCAGCATCCACGTGCGCAGCATCGTGGCCAACCCCGACCTCGGGTTTGTTATGTTTACGTAATCCTTCTTGTTCTCCTGGCGCATCTTGGAGAAGTTGGTCTCCTCGTTCGTAAGATAGGAGTTCATCGCCTCTTCGAACCCGAGCCCGATCATCGTCTCTATTACCGAGTCCAACCTCCTGCTCTTGGCTTCAAGGTTTCCCATCGTGCCCGAGAGCACAGGCACCGGCTGTATGTAATCGTATCCGTACCCTACCGCTATGTCCTCTATTATGTCCTGCTCGTCGACATAATCGAGTCTGTAAGGCGGAGAGCTAACGCGTATGTTCTTGCCCACGAGCGCGGCTTCATGGCCCATCTTGTTCGCCAGGAGTATGGCGTTGTTGAAGCCTATCGTGACCCCTATCTCGCTGTCTATCTGCTTCAGCGGTATGCTGAACTTCTTTACCTTCATCTCAGGCAGCATGCGCCCTCTCCCGCCGTATGCCACCTCGACCCTGCTTACCTTGAATCCTCGGTCGATGAAGTCAGCGGCAAGAAGATCAGCCGTGCCCTCTATTATCTCCCTGGTGCCGCCGGTTATGTCGACGAGCATGCGAGTGGTGCTGGCAGACACCCGTGTCCTCTCCGAGTTGATTACCGGTATGAGCGACATCGTGCCCTTCTTGTCCTTCAGAGCGACGTACCTGTCGCCCTCCCTGCACAGCTTCTCGTATCTCTTCCCGCGCTTGTCGCTGCCCATCACCGCGCTGTACTTCATCTTGGTCTTCGAGCCAAGCGGCACGAACTCTTCGTCCTCGTAGGCGTCGTAGGTCAGCGGACCGTGCACGTCCCGCATGTCGTGCAGGCCGAGCGCTATTCTGACCCTCTTCCTGCCGTATGTGTTGCTCAGCTTTTCGGTGAAGTTGATTATGTCGAGCAGATCGTCCTCTCCGAGCCGCATGTTCTCTACAACAAGCGCCGCTATGTACGGCCTGATCTTGGATACGTGGCTCCCGACGCTGATCTTCAGGCCGTCACCCTTTCCGACGCTGTAGCCGAAGCTCCTGCTCCTCCTCATGTAGTATCTTACCGCCCTGGCAAGGCCGAGCGTACTTATCATGTCCGGCCTGTTTGCCGGGTACTCCACCTCGATCTCCTCTGCCGTTATCCTCTTCACGTTAGGCCCCATGCTCTCTATGTTCTTCACCAGCTCCTTGTCGTCTGTCTTGAAGCCCAGCACCTTGAGCATGTACTTCTTGCTGTGTATCGTTACCGGCATCTCAAACCCCACCCATCTTCCTGAGCCATCCGACGCTCGAGCCGTAAAGATCAGCTATGCTGTCTATCTCCTTCTTGACGAGGAGTATCCTCTCCACCCCCGGCCCCCACGCCAGCACGTTTATCCTGCGCCTCTCTATTCCTGTTATCTCCTTCCTTATCACCCCCGCCCCCCCGAGCTCTATCCACTCGTCGCCGTGCTTGCCAAGGAGCTGCACTCCCGGCTCTACGAAAGGATAATACATCGGCTTGAACCTCAGGTTTCCGATTCCGAGGCCCTTGTAGAGCTTTGTCAGCACGTCGAAGAGGTTTGCCAGGGTAAGGTCCTTGCCTATGATTATGCCGTCATGCTGGTAGAAGTCAGTGGTGTGCTTAGGGTCTATCGTCTCATTCCTGAGGTTCCTTCCTATGGTGAACAGCTTTACAGGCAGTTCGTACTTCTTGCCTGCGTTGATCTCCCCTATCACCTTGTTTATGTATCTACCGCTCACGCTTGTGGTGTGCGTCCTGGCCACGGCGCGCATCGCCACCTGCTTCGACCACTCCCCGTGCCACGCGGCCTCGTGCTCCTTCTTGATTCGATCTACCAGCTGCGCGTCTTCGATGTTAAGCTCGCTCGGCCTGCCGAGGAAGAACGTGTCCTGCACGTCCCTGGCAGGATGATCCTGTGGCACGAAGAGGTAATCGAATACCCAGAACGCCGGCTCTATTATGGGCCCGCTCACCTCCGTGAATCCGAGGCCGAGGTATGCCTGCCTTATGTCGTCTATGGTCTTGCGGAGCGGATGCCTCCCGGCAACCACCGCCGCCTCTACTGGTGCCTTTACGTTGTATGCTTGAAACCTCCTCTTCGCCCATGACCTGTTCTTTATCGCGCTCCTGTCCAGCGCCTCTATGCTCTCCTCCGCCTGCCTGTCCTTCGCCAGTGTGAGTATGCCCTGCTGTGTTATCTCCACCTCTCCCAGAGCCTCCTTCTCCTTTATCTCAACGAGCTTCCTCTGCACCAGCTCCTTTATCGCGTCGCTGCCCCTGTACTTCTTGTATGCTGTGCTGTCCTTGTGCAGTTCCCTGAGCGCGGTGCCCGACTCTATGCCCTCCCTCGACGCGCGCTTGCCCGCTTCGGTGACAGTGATCCGCCCGCCTTCTATCTCTACCAGTCCTTTTCTCTTGGCCCAGCTTATGCCAATCTGGTCCTCTTTGCCCGAGAGATCCGCCATGCTGGCTCCCTTTCCTGATGCTTTCCGCAGGATCGCGAGTTCGGGCAGGCCGTTCTTCGCATAGTCCTCGCCCTCCTTGCTTATCCTTAGCTCGTACTCTCCCTCACGCTTCACAACCACAAGCTTCTGCTTCTCGAGATTGCTTATGGCCCACACGGCCTCGTCTTTTCCGAGGCCTGACTGCTTCAGCAGCTCGCCGAAGCTCATGCGTCTCTTCTCTTTGAGTGCGGTGAGCACAGATAGCTCGTGCCTATGCAAACGATTCACCTGAGAACCCTAAAGTAGAGGTACGCGGCTATCGCCACCACCGCGACAATTATCAGCAGGTAGATCAGCGTGCCGTATTGGCTGTACACGTTGTTGAAGTACTGCACTACCTCTTGCTCCGGTGTCTGTGTAATTATGTACTCGAAGTTAAAGTTCTGCAGCGGTTCCGCGGAGTACCATGCGAAGCTGCTGCTCGAATACTGAGCGTTTGAGTTGGGTGCGGGGAAGTCCGGAAGCGGGTAGATGGAGACAATCTTCGTTCCGTTTGGCACCTCTATGGTGAGCCTGGCGTTGGCGAAGAGCGACTCTCCGCTTGCGGTGTGCAGGTAGTTGAATACGCTACTGTTGATCCTGTACTCAAACTGCCTCGGGGCCACGCTTATCACGCTTGTGACGTTGTTCGCGTCGTAACTCATCATGAGCGACGCGTAGCCTCCGCCATCGCTCGCCGGGGTTATGGGCCCTGGCAGGAACGTGAAGTTGCTTATGCTCGACTTGGGGTTCAGTATGTGCTGCGTGAGGAACGGCGACCCGCCTATGACCTTCTGCCAGTTGTCAAGCGACAGGTTGAACGCCTGCCTGTCCTGCGTGTACGTGGCTATCGAGGCATTGCTGACATAGAGCTGCACCCCCTCTATAACGTGCGCGGAGGTCGAGTTGGTCAGGAATACGGTGGTCGAGAGGTAGGTGGCGTTGAAATAAGCGCTGGCGCTTCCTGTGGTTAGTGCCACAAGCAGAAGGAAGGATGCCAAGACGAGCTTTGCCCTCATTATTTTGACCTAGTTAGGATTAGAAAACAAGGTATAAAACCCTATACTCTACCCCTGCTTTTCCAGAACCTTTTTTCAAGCCAATCTTTATAAGCGGCTTGCTTGATAGACCTGTGATAAGAATGATGGGAGAAAGGCCGAATTCGCAAGACAACAGGATAACAACCGCTCCGATAAGCGGAGAAGATGACAAGATTTTCTCGATCCACAGCACGCTTGTTGTAGACGCGGAGAGCCTTCCGCTACTCGCCAGGGCATACGGCGAGGCAACAAACAGTTTCTCCGATCTGCTCAGGGTCCATAATGTGGGAAGCATGGTCTTCATAGGAACCCCAACGATCAGTATGCGAAACCAGTCGAAAGACGGTTCCGCCCTGATAGAGATAACCGCCAACGCTGACTGCGAAAGGTCAGAGATCGCAGGCCCAGAGCTGGTTGTTGCGGCGTTCCGGACCGAGGTACAGAGGTCCATGCAGCTGCTGAAAACGGACGACAGGCGTAAGGGCTGACGCGACTAGGATACTATTAAAAGCCTTTCAGACGAAGAATAATACAGCTGACGTGTTCTACATGGCAGAAAAAAGTAAGCTACTCGCAGTCATAAGAGTGCGCGGGCGCGTAAAGGTCAGGCAGAGCATAGCGGAGACGCTAGACAGGCTCAACCTGAGGCGTGTCAACAACCTAGTGCTGGTGAATTCAACCAACTCCTCGTACATGGGCATGCTTAAGAAGTGCAAGGACTTCGTCACTTTCGGCGAGATAGACAAGGAGACGCTTGCAAAGCTCCTGACGGCGAAGGGGATCAAGGTCGAGGATTCGGCCGCGACGTCGCTCGTTTCAGGGGGCGCATCACCAAAGGAGCTGAAGATAGAGCTTCCGCTCAGGATGCACCCGCCAAAGCACGGATACGAGGGCATAAAGAGCTCGTACGCGAACGGAGGCAGCCTCGGATACAGGAGCGAGGAGATAAACAAGCTGATAACAAGAATGCTGTGATGTATTATGGTTCTACGTATCAAGAAGAGGAGAAAGTACCTCGGAAACAGGAGATGGGGAGCTGGCAACATAAAGAACGCGAGGGGAGCCGGCGACCGCGGAGGAGTAGGCAGGGGCGGAAGAAAGCACAAGATGACCTACCTGCTGGTGTACGAACGCGAGAGCCTGGTACACAAGGGCTTCGCCCCATGGAGGAAGAAGGTACTTGATATAATAGACCTTAACGCGATCTCCAAGCGCGCATCGGAGATGAAGGACGCAAAGCCCACCATAGAGCTGAAAGGCTTCAAGGTGCTGGGCAGCGGCAAGCTCGCAAAGCCTGCTGTTGTCAAGGCGAGCGGATTCTCGAAGAGCGCAGAAGAGAAGATAAAGCAGGCTGGAGGGGAAGCGCTAAGGTTCTGAGTGTTTTTGGATGCAACATCTTAACATCGCCTTCTATTCAGACAGCTACCTGCCCGCCGTCGATGGCGTGGTCATGTCGATACTCGAGTTCAAGCGCGAGCTCGAGAGACGGGGGCACAACGTTTACGTCTTCGCTAGCGCCAGCATGAAGGACAAGAGGAAGTACAGCTCCAGGACCGTCTTCCTGCACACTGGAATGAAGTTCAAGCCCTACCCGCAGTACAGCGTCGCGCTCTTTCCATACTACTCATCGATGCCCACCCAGCTCAAGAAACTCGACATAGACCTTGTGCACGCGCACACGCCATTCATGATGGGCTTCACCGGCCTCCTTGCCGCGAAGCTTGGCAGGTACCCGCTGGTCGGCACCTTCCACACCATGATAAACAGCTCCTCGCTCAGCACATACTATCCGAAGAACAGGGTGCTGCGCAACTTCTACTCCACATACCTCTGGAAGTACACGAAGTTCTTCTACAGGTCGTGCGATGCGACCCTTGCGCCCTCGCGCGCAGTCGCATCGATGCTCAACAGGCACCATATAGGGAACGTGTCTGTACTGCCGAACAGCGTCGACCTCAAGAGGTTCTCGCCTAGGGTAAGCGGCGAGAAGATGAGGAAGAGGCTGGGCATAAGGGACAGGGACAAGATGGTCCTCTACCTGGGCAGGATCAGCAAGGAGAAGAG
Source organism: Candidatus Martarchaeota archaeon (assembly GCA_023476545.1). Taxonomy (GTDB): domain Archaea; phylum Micrarchaeota; class Micrarchaeia; order Micrarchaeales; family CABMGC01; genus JAJYVH01. The sequence goes on from JAMCYP010000021.1 coordinate 31,131, forward strand.
GGTGGACGTGATGCTCAAAGCCGCGAAGATACTGCTTAAGAGGCGCGATGACGTCCAGTTCGTCGTGGGCGGCTCGGGGCCAGAACTGGAATCCACGAAGCGGCTGGCCACGAGGCTGGGCATAGGCCACAAAATCCACTTCCTCGGCTTCGTCGACCACGAGGCGCTCCCTGACCTCTACGCGGCGAGCGACATGCTCTGCCTGCCATCCCACCGCTTCGAGACGCAGGGCATAGTGGCGGTGGAGGCGATGGCGGTCGGAAAGCCAGTGGTCGGCTCGGACGACCTCGCGCTGAAGGACCTGATAAAGAACGGCAAGAACGGTGAGAAGTTCAGGTCGCTGGATTACGCCGACTGCGCCAGAAAGATAGAAAAGGTTTTAAATAGCAGAGACTCCTATACAAGGCAAGCGGTGAACACTGCCAAGAACTACTCTACACGGCGCGTCACCGATAAGTTGCTAAAAACTTACGAACTTTTAGTTTCGAACAGGCGGTTAACTGAGTGAGAATGAAGAGGGCAGCAAGCTAGCGGACAAAGTGGGCGGCGACAACAAGACGCAAAAGACAGAGCCGAAGCAGTCCGCGGAGCCCGACGCCACCACGAAGCTCAAGGAGCAGATCGAAGCGGAGAAGAAGAAGCGCGCCCAGCTCATAGACCAGATGAGAAGGCTGAGGAGCAAGCTCAACTACAAGCAGGAGGAGCAGATCGCCATATCGAAGCTGTCGAGCATAAACACCGTGCCGAAGAACCTCGGAAGGCTCAAGAGGATGAAGAGCAGCATCGAGTTCAAGATATCAACGCAGGCCTCGACACTCGCGGCCGAGAGGGAGCTGATAAAGGAGCTGAACAAGATAAACAAGGAGCTGGAAGAGGCGCAGAGCGTTTACAGGTTCAAGAGAAAGGCGGAGCTCGTGACCAAGGACATAGACGAGATAGGCAAGGCTCTTGAGTCCTACAAGAACCAGGTTCTGGAGGTGGACAAGAAGCTTGACGAACTCTACGCGCAGCTGCGAGGCAGCGGCGGCGCCTGGAGGAGACTGGAGGGCGGCGCGAGGCCGAAACGCCCGCAGAAGCGCGAGGAACCCTTCGAGGTAAGCCTGGAGGACATAGCGACCATAAGGAAGAAGGAAGAGTAATAGTGAGAATGAGAGTTGCAGAGCAACACAGACAACAGACAAGATACAAGAAACAAGAAAGTAAGAACAAGGATTGATTTAGAATGGAAAGGAAATTAGCAGATGCAGATGAATGGTACGGAACAGGAAGATACACAAGGATTGATTCGAAGGCGGTGCGCAGCGGCGAAACGCGCCGTAGGCCCCAATCGAGACCAAGAGAGGAGAGGCAGCCCAGGGAGGAGAAGCAACCCAAGGAAGAGAGGAAGCCAAGGGCTCCCCGGGAGGTCATAAAGGACGGCAAGCTGAGGCTTACCTTCTATGGCGCGGCCAGGGAGGTGGGAAGGAGCTGCATAATGGTAGAGGGCAAGGACACCAAGATACTGATAGACGCGGGCATAAAGCTCGGCGAGGTGGAAGAGCACCCAGTCATAGAAGACTCGCTGCTCAGCGAGATAGACGCCATAGTGATATCGCACGCGCACCTGGACCACTGCGGCTACCTGCCGCACATACTGTCGAACGGGTTCAACGGCCCGATCTACGCGCTCAAGCCCACGTTCGAACTCGTGAACGTGATCGTGAACGACTACCTTAACATCTCCAAGCCAAAGGGAATAAGGAAGGACGCGCTCGCGAAGATGCCAAAGCACTACAAGATGGTCGAGTACCACGAGGAGTTCAAGGTCAAGGACCTCTCGATAAAACTCGTGCCTGCTGGCCACATACTCGGAAGCGCAATGGTGGAGATCAGGGAAGGGGACAACAGGCTCCTCTACACCGGAGACATAAGCCTCAAGACCACAAAGCTGCTTGACCCCGCGTACACCGAGTACCTCAATGCCAGCACGCTCATAACTGAGAGCACATACAGCGGCACAGATGACGTCTTCATATCGGAGAAGCAGGTCATGGCAGACTTCGTTAAGAGCATGAAGGAGACGCTGAAGGACGGCAACAAGGTGATAATACCGAGCTTCGCAGTCGGGAAGGCGCAGACCGTGCTCTTCATACTCGACGACTACGTGCGCTCCGGGGTGCTGCCGAAGGTGCCGATATACGTAGACGGAATGATAAACAAGGTGATGCGCATCTACAGGCACAATGTGATCTACTGCAGGGACGAGCTGCAGAAGCGCATACTGATGAGCGACGACGACCCGTTCAAGAGCCCGAACTTCCACGTGGTGGAGGGCAAGGACGAGAGGTCGAAGGTGATAAAGAAGGTCGAGCCTGCGATAATAGTAACGACGAGCGGCATGCTCAAGGGAGGGCCGGTGGTCAGGTACCTGGAGAAACTGGGCGACGACAGCGCGAACAAGCTCATAATCATGGGCTACCAGGCTCCGGGCACTCAGGGAAGCGAGATACTCGGAGGAGCCAAGGAGGTAAGCTTCGACGGGAAGAAGGTGAAGATAGGGCTAAAGGTGGAGACCTACAGGCTTCCGGGCCACGCGGACAGGGAGCAGCTCCTCAGGCTGATCGGAAAGGTGCAGGGTCTGAAGAACATATTCATAATCCACGGCGAGGAGAGCAAGCAGAAGGAGTTTGCCACGGAGCTGAGCCGCAAGTACAAGGTCACGCTGCCCGTGCTGAAGGAGCACTACGAGGTATGATCACTCGTCACTGCTGCGCTCTATCCTGAAGCCGTCGTACCCTTCCCCATCTCCGGCATCCTGCTCGGCCCTCTCAATGTGCATGACCTGGGGGCCGTGCTGATAGCTGACCGCTATCTCTTTCTCGAACAGGGCAAGCGTATCGCTGTCTCCAACCGCCACCACCTCAACGCTTCCGTCTCTCAAGTTTCTAACGTGTCCTGTAACGTTGCGGCGTCTTGCGACATCACGCACCAGGTTCCTGTAACCGACGCCCTGTACCACCCCGTGCACTATCAGCGTTACCTTCATCGTCACAGAATGTGCTATTGATATTTAAAAGTTAAATGCCGAGTTGGCTAAGAATGCATGCAGACAAAACTATTCACTCTGGAAAACGGGATGAAGGTCGCGATCTATTCGGCTCCGCAGTACGAGACTGTTGGTGTGACTGTGGGAGTGAGATATGGATCGATAGATGAAGATCCAAGGGTCAGCGGCGCCGCCCACTATCTCGAACATATGCTCTTCAAGGGAACGAAGAGGCGCACGTGGCAGCAGATAAACGATATACCTCGAAACCTTGGAATGATACGCAACGCGTTCACAGACAAGGAAACGACCACGTACTTCCTCGGATCCTACAAGGGATATTTTGACAAGGCGCTTGACTTGCTCTCAGACCAGGTGATCAACTCGACCTTCCCGAAGAAAGAGTTTGAACTCGAGCGCGGTCCTATAATCAATGAGAACCTGATAAACGACGACTCGCCTATATACATGTTCTATGATTTCATCCCCAAGGTTCTTTACAAGAAACATCCGGCGAAGATGCCGACAGGAGGCGATGAAGCGACGATAAAGAGGACGAGACTATCGGATGTGCTCAACATATACGACAAGTACTACTCTCCAGAGAACATGCTTGTCTCTGTATATGGAGGCGTTAACGCTGCGAAGGCACTCTTGCTCGTTAAGAAACATTTCTCTGGATTTGAGAAGAAACACAGCCCGCAACACAGAACAAACGCAAATGAACGGCAGGAGAGGAACGAACTCACAGTGTCGAAGAGAGGAATAAAACAGACCCGGATAGGCATAGGGTTTAAGACGGCCGCGTTCGGCGATGCTGGCATTGGCGAATACGCTTCAATTTCCGTAATATCGGAGATACTAAGCAGGCGCATGTTTGACGAAGTGAGGGAGAAGCGCGGCCTATCATACGACCCGAGGGCGTCCTACTCTGCTTACAGCACATTCAGTTTCATAGCCGCGGCTGCTGGAGTGGAACCCAAGAACCTGGAGCAAGCGAAGGAAGTCATACTCAAGGAGTTCGAAAAGATGCAGAATGGAGAGGTGGGCAGGGACGAGCTGCAGAAACGAAAGAACGGGCTCAGCATACGTTTCCTGACCCAGCGCGAAGACACTCTTGGTATGGCACTTTCAATGTCCGAGGCGTACCTGCTGTATGGAGACGCGCTGATCGCCGAACGCATGCCGGCTCTGATAAAAAGAGTCACGCTTGATGATGTGCGTAAGTACTGCAGCAGATATATCAACGCTGATAGGTACGGACTGGTAGTTCTGAAGCCTAAGAAGTAATGATCGCATGGCACTGCTGGATGGCTACAGAGGTAAGTTCAAACTCAGGCAGGTGAGCCTCTGTCTTCTGGTCAGGGAAATGGAGGTATTACTGGCGCTGAAGAAGCGCAGCTTCGGAGTAGGTAAATGGAACGGTGTGGGAGGAAAACAGCAGCCTGGAGAGAGCATAGAGCAGACCGCGGTACGGGAGACCCAAGAGGAGATAGGTGTAACCCCAACATCGATGCGGCGTGTAGCGACCCTCAATTTCTACTTTGTAGGAGATACGGAAGACAGAAACTGGAACCAGCAGGTCGTTGTCTTTCTCGTGAACAAGTGGGACGGAACACCGGCTGAGAGCGAAGAGATGCGTCCTGAATGGTTCAAACAAAACGAATTACCTTTCCAAAAGATGTGGGAGGATGATGCTTACTGGATGCCGCAGGTGCTGGAAGGAAAGAATATCATTGGCCATTTCCTTTTCGATGAGAACCAGAAGATGGTGGATCGAGAGGTAGAAGAAAGTGCGAGCGCCGGGATTTGAACCCGGGTCTTTGCCTTGGAGGGGCAAAGTCCTACCAGGCTAGACTACACTCGCACAGGAAGGAATTCGCCTCTCAGGTATTTAATATAGCTCACTTTGAAACCCCCATCACGCCGCGTCTCTTCTCGCCTTCAGAATCGTATTGCCCCTAACTAAAGCGCGAGCGCCGGGATTTGAATTAATAATTCAAATACAGAACATATGCGTAACTTCTAGCGGCCTTTGTGAGCTACCAGATCTTTATAGCTGAATACCTCAATTCCAAATTCATTTTTCAATGCCTTGCGCGCCTTTCTTATCCTTGAATCTTCTGTGACCAAGTTTTCCTTGAGTGCTATCGCAGTAGCAACGATGATGCGGTCTATATAATCCTTTATGCTGCTTGGCAGGAGACCGCAGGTCTCAATTATTTCTGGGCTGCAGAAAGGTGCGACTCTGAAATTGGTGTTAATAGCTTCTATTGCCTCTATCGGAAATCTGGGCTGCAAGCCTTGTTTGTGTGCTTTCGCCTGTATCTCAAAAAGGGAAATCATGCTAGTGCCGATTTCATCAAAAGCAAGGTCTATCTTGTGCTCGGCGATAAGTTTGAGCAAGTCCGTATCCACTTCTATCCTTGATAGCGGAAGCAGGTATGTCGTGTCTACTATCAAGCTTACACCGACTCTGACAGTCCTGCCCTGAATCTTTCAAATTCCTTTGCTGTCGTCTTGGCTAGTTTTTTTGAGTGGATTAGCGACAACAGTTTTCCCCTATTCGAAAGTGCCTTTTCAAGTATCTCATTCATGACCTTCGACACAGATTTGCTGTTCTTGTACCGCTCAAGGCTCTCCTTCACAAGCGCATCATACACGTTATTCTCTAGCAGCACCGTGGTTCTTTTAACCATATCATCACAATATGTTTGTATGCCTAAACATATAAATAGGTTTCCCCGTGGGAGAAGCGAACCCGATTTCCTTGTAAACACAAATGCGAGCGCCGGGATTTGAACCCGAGTTGCAGACTTGGCAAGCCTGCGTCCTACCAGGCTAGACTACGCTCGCGCGCATTAGCTATCTCCTTCAAGATTAAAATTATATGCCTGTCAGAACCTAGTCCTTCTCATGACCCCGAAAAGAAGCACCACGTACAGAAGCGCCATCGCGCCGAAGACGGCGGCCACGGCATAGAGCCTGAACTCGACTATTGTGGCGCCTGCTACAACCGCTCCCAGAGCTCCGCCGAAACCTCCGCTCACTACAGAGAGCGCCGCTATCTCGCCAGAATCCTTCCTGTCTATGTCAACTACGGCGCTGAACATCCAGACATCGGCCAGCGTCACCAGCAGCGCGCTCGCAGACAGTATTATAAGCGAGAAGAAGCTGTCCTTCAAGAGGAACGCGGCGGCAAACACGAACGCTGCCGACGCGACCATGGCTACCCCAACTAACGTCTTGGTATGTCCGCGCACATATAGCCTGCCTCCGAGGCTGTCACCGAAGGCGAACGGTATGCCAAGCACGCCGATAACGATGCCCCCGAGCAGTACCGTTGCGCTGCTCAGCCTGGTGATGAGCGGCACTGAGACCCAGACCGCATACGCGAAGAACGAGTACATGAAAGCGCTGAAGAGGAAGGGGACCACGTATCTTGGCATACGCGACACTAACCCATCCTTTATTGAGAGCAACTTGGAGAACTTGGGCGTATGGCGGCGCGAGACGTCGCTCGCGAACCTCATGCTCTTCATGAAGAGGAACGACGCTATCGCGATCAGCAAAAGCTCCGTGACTGCGAGCGGCACATTGCCGAAGCCTCCGTATATGAATCCCCCCAGGATCGGTCCCGCGACCCATCCGACGCCCATCACAGCAAAATCGTACCCAATGAACTTGACGTTCTTCTTCCCCATCACGTTTGACACGTGCGCCGTCGCGCCTATCCAGACGCCCACGCCTCCCACTCCAAGCAGGAATACGCCCACTGAGTTCAGCAGTTCGATGTTTGTGGCAAATAGGAAGGGTACCACCAGCAGCGCTAGCATGCTGTCAAAGACTATCGCCTTTATCCTCCCGAAATCTGCAAAGAAACCGAAAGGCACAGCTCCAAGCACCTCTATGAGAGGAATCAGAGATATGAGCACCCCGACGGCGAAGTAGTCGCTCGCCAGGGTCTGCGAGAAGATGAGCGGCATCGTGTACCATATTGCGCCCTGCGCCACGTAGGCGAGGAGCACCGCGAGCATGAAGGTCACGTTCCTTCCGTTCATCGCATCAGCACGAATCTTGACGCGGCAACCTTAATATCTTAACCATCAAACTATCTTCGGTGCAACGTTTGCAGGTATACAACACGCTCTCTAGAGGCAAGGAGGAGTTCGCCCCGATGCACGACAGGGCGGTGAACATGTTTGTCTGTGGACAGACAGTGTACGATGATGCACATCTAGGGCACGCGCGCACGTACATCGCGTTCGACATCGTTGTAAGGTGGCTCAAGCACCTAGGCTACAAGGTAAACTACGTCCAGAACATCACTGACATAGATGATAAGATAATAGCAAGGGCCAGGGAGAAGGGAATCGAGCCGATAGAGCTTGCCAGGCAGTACGAGCAGAGGTTCATGGAGGACATGGACAGGGTAGGCGTCAAGCAAAATGTCAGCTCGTATCCCAGGTCACACGACTACATAACTGCAATAAAGGAGCAGATACAGCTGCTCCTTGACAAGGATTTCGCATACCTGCTCGAAGGCGACGTCTACTACGACGTTGCAAAGTTCAGGGACTATACTGCTCTGTCTGGAATGAAGATGGACGAGCTCGAGAAGCACAGGATAGAGCCGAAGGAGGGCAAGCGCAACGTTTACGATTTCGTCCTGTGGAAGGCTTCAAAGCCCGGCGAACCTTCCTGGGACGTGGAGGTCCATGTCGATGGCAAAGCGGTCCGTCTATCCGGAAGGCCTGGCTGGCACATAGAAGACACGGCAATAACCCACTCGATATTCGGCCCGCAGTACGACCTGCACGGCGGAGCGAGCGAGCTCATGTTCCCACACCACACGAACGAGATAGCGCAGGCAGAGGCTGCATTCGGCGTCAAGCCGTTCGTCAAGTACTGGATGCATTCTGGAGTGCTGAACATAAAGGGGCAGAAGATGAGCAAGAGCCTGAGGAACTTCATAACGATACGAGACTTACTGGCCAAGTACCCGGCCGAGGCCCTGCGGTTTTTCGTGGCCTCTACGCACTACAGGAAGGAGATAAACTACACTGAGGAGCTTATGCGCGACGCGAACAAGCTCATGTACTACGTCAACCAGTCTGTCGGCATACTGAACAACCTGCCTGCGGACGAGAACGCGAGCGGAGAGGAGCTGGTGCAGGCGATAGGTCTCCTTGAGAAGGAGTTCACCGAAGCTATGGACGACGACTTCAACACATCCCTGGCTCTGATGAGGCTGACGACCGCGATGAGAAGGGTGAGGCAGTTTTCAGATGAGAAAGGAGGCATAGACCAAAGGTCAAAGGAGACCGCACTAGGCAAGATTGTGGCTCTGGGTGACCTGCTCGGGATTATGAGTGAAAGTCTGTACAAGCAGGCTCTGTCGGCTGAGGTAGTTCAGATGATAAAGAAGAGGGAGGAGCTGAGGAGGACAAAGAACTTCGATGAGGCAGACAGGATGAGAGCGGAGATAGAATCTAAACACGGAATAAAGATCGAAGACACAGAATACGGTACTGTATGGTATCCCGGCGGTGCCCCTTCGCCAAAGGAGAGATAGACATACTTCGCTTCTTCTTTATGTTGCCTCTAGGTACGGGCCTCCGTCTTCTCTGATTTCGGCTTTCCCGTCCCGTTCAAGTTCGTACACGAGTCTGGAAGGTATCTGAATCGTATGGCCGGGTTCGGTCTCGATAATGCACAGCTCTGTCTCCACGGAGGTTTTTACCGTCTTAAACTTCCGAGGAGTTTTCCCCGCCAGCAGCGTCAGCAACTCTTTTTTGGCTCTCTCGTCAGCCTCGTTCATCAGCCGTTCGCCTACCGCGCGAAGCTCACTGCTTCCCATCTTGTCCAGGGACCTCGCGCCGATCCTTTCTTTGGTCTGCATAGCATCATTCCTGATTGATGAGTGGCAGGCGCTGCCTTACCTTCTCTATTATTCTCCAGTGCTCTCCGTTTTGCAACGATACTCGTGCAGCTTCTGTGCCGTCCCTAAAGTTAAAGTCTCCTTTGCTCATAGCTATCACTGCACCCGTGTTCGCAAGTACTGTATTCACCGCCCCCTCGGTGGTTTCCCTTTTCAGAGTGTCCAGAGTGAACTTTAGCCTGTCTTTCTTGTTAAGGCTTGGAGGCGAGACCTCGGACGGTTCCGCAGGATGTGTGAGCCCGAAATCAGTATAATCCAGGTGAATGCGCTCTACCTCTTCGCCGTGCAGGAAGGCCGCGGTCGTGCCGCCTTCTAATATAGATACCTCATCCATGCATTCGGCTGGCCGCTCGGCGTTCACCAGCCCCTTGACTATAAGCGCGGTATCAACTTTTGTTATGCCCTTTTTGTTGAGTATGCGGTAAGCGTCAGCTATCACATGGGGTGGTGTGACGTTGTTTGTTCCCAATACCTTGATGTTTAACTTTTCTGTGTTGGTCGGATTTGTCATCGGACCTATGATGTCGTTCATATGGGCCAGATGTGCAACAGAATGGGTCTGCGTGTGTACTATCTTGTAGCGGCTGTCAAGGGCTTCTATGTAGCAGAAACCTACCCCGTCTATCGTCTCCTCTACGGCACGAGGCTGGTAGTTGAGCCCCGAGTCTATGTTGAGATAGGTAATGAAATCAGAGCTGCCGGATTTCATCGCATTTCCCGGAGAGCCGTGTTTCGCGACCTTCACCCCCGCGCCCGCAGCCACGAATGCTGACGCCGTACTAACGTGGAATGTGGGGAACGTGTCCCCGCCGGTTCCGCAGTTATCGGTCAGCCTCTCCGCATCGGGATTAAGGAAACCGTATTCAGAGTTCCCTATATCGTAGTCAAAAATTGCAGCGATTATCCCGGCGAGTTGTTCCGAGGCACCTTCGACGTTGTGTGTCGCAGTGTTGTACATAGATGAGAGCAGAACTGTGCCCTGGATCTTGGCGATATTGAGGTCCTTTCCGAACGTCTCCTGCAACTTCTCGTTTGAATTCAATGAGGTGTAGTATGGGTATACCGCAAACACACCCAAACAGTAACCCTGCTCGAAGCTCAATGGCTTGTTCAGTCTTCCGTTGTATTTCAGAATGTAGTTTGCAAAGTCGCCTCCCTGCGAGGTCCTGCTGGCCCTCAGCAATTCCGGAATCTCGGTCGATTTGAACAGAGGCTCCTTTCTACTCACGGTCATTGTCATGTTTCTCCCCACGACTATTGGACCTGTGCCTTTTCCCCTATATAAGCATTTTCTCCATTTTCGTCAGATGTGTTTTTAAAGGGGTCTGCAATTTTGTCTGGTTCTATCTGATCTTCCTGACTGCGTCCATAAGCCTCGCCACGCGTCTGGAGTCTATACGTGCTGAATGCGGCTTAACCTGCCTTTCTCCACTTACGCGTTCTCCCTTTTTCAGAGACGTGCCAACTATCGCGCCATCGGCGTATTTCATAAGTGTTCCAGCATTCCTGAAGTCCAAGCCGCTGCCTATTATAACCGGCACATCCACGCTAGCCTTCGCCTCGGCCAGCGCCTCGGACTTGGGCGAATCGGCGGTCCATCTCCCAGTCACTATTATCGCATCCGCACCCTCGCGCTCCGCCTTCCTTGCTGATTCGGCGATTGTGATCTGCTTGTCCAACATCTCGGCGTGCTTGACGTGTATATCAGCAAATATCATTACGTCTTCGGCGCCCAGCTTCCTCCTGTACTCTATGACCTTCTGCGGCTGCGCACGTATGATGCCGAAATCCGTTCTCACGCTGTCCACAAATACCGGAACTCTGATGAACCTGGCTCCTGTGGTTTTGGCTATGGACAGCGCCGCCATGTAGTCGTTCCACAGCACGCTTACTCCAAACGCCGTGTGCGCGTTCCTTTTAAGCTCCACACCGAGGTATGTCATCGCCGCTACCGTCTCTGGCCCGACAAATATCTTGTGCGGCACATCATAGTTGTTCTCAATTATCACGCCGTTTATCCCTCCCCTCTTAAATGCACGCAGGTCTTTCTCCGCATATTTCAGTATGTTGCTTAATCCGCCGAAATCGTTGTAACCAAACAGCGGCGCGAAGTGCAGCGCGCCTATTATCGGTTTTCGTACACCAAATATCTCCTTGAGCATCGTCAGCCCTCTCTTGTAACTCATAATCTTTCTTCCGTTTTCCACTTTTAAAAAGCTTTACCATCATCAGCTTCTGCATGCTTCGAATGCCTTTACCAGGCATTTTACATTCCAAACAAATAACAGAGTTATACTTATAAATGGGGAAATTTCTTATCTAATAGCTTTATCAACTAATGTGAATAAGATGTCTACTAGACAGAAGGATACGGCTGAGATCGCCGGAGGGGCTTCGCTCAAAGAACTGTCGCGGGGCCGAGAGGTCTCAATCAGGGGTAATGCTGTGGCACTAGACGAGGCAAACGCCAAGCTCATAAACACATTCGGCGCGGCTAGCGTGAAGGATCTGAAAGAGGTTCCCGACTTCTACACATTCAGCAATGAGCTAATCGTTTCCCACAGGGACTTCGACAGATACTATACCAGGCTGCTTTCCGGAGAAAGGAGCGCAATAGTGTCGGGACTGAATCCAAGCGCAACAATACACATAGGTCACATCCCTGTATTCGATACGAACCTCTACTTCCAGCAGAAACACGGTGTTGAGGTCTTCATACCCTTCTCAGATGACGAGAGCTACGTCTCGCTCAAGATTAAGACGCAGGAGGAGGGGTTGAAGTACGCGCTACAGCTGACGAGAAGCATGCTCGCCTACGGATTCGACACAAGGAGGACGCATGTGATAATTGACCAGATATACACCAACATATACAACCTTGCGATAAAGCTCTCGCGCAGCATCACAATGTCTGAGGTCAAGTCCGTATACAGCTATACCAACGACCAGAATACAGGATTGCACTTCTATCCGGCGATACAGTCCGCACACGTGCTGCTTCCAAACCAGTTCGGGATGAGCAACGTGCTCGTTCCTATAGGACCTGACGAGGATGCGCACCTGAGAATATGCAGAGACATAGCTGACAGGTTCAAGTACGAGAAGCCGGCGGTTCTTCACTCCAAGTTCCTGCCCGGCGTCGATGGGGAAAAGATGTCAAAATCGAGAGGCAATGCGGTCTTCTTCCTTGACCCGGCAAAGGAGGTAAAGAGGAAGATAATGTCCGCATTTAGCGGAGGCAGGGGCACAGTAGAGGAGCATAGACGTCTGGGCGGCAATCCGGACGTTGATGTAGCCTACATGTACCTCAAGAGCTATTTCTTGAAGGCGGAGGAGGCAAAGCAGCTCTACGCTGATTACAAGCAGGGTAAGCTGTTGAGCGGAGAGATGAAAAAGATGCTTCTGGAGCACGTACAGGCGCGCATAGACGACTTCCAACACAAGTACGAGAAGGTCACGGAGAGCGACATCGAGAAGGTTGTAATGAGGAACGAGGATGTCGATCTCAAGTCGCTGATAGACAGGTCTGGCGCGTTCTCTACGAAGAAGTGAGCGCTCGGTGGGCGCATGAGAGCGGAGAAAGAGATGCCTGCAAACGCGGGCGAATTGGTAAAACCCAGCGACGACAACATAAAGCTTGTAGAATTGTTTGGCGCCACCAAGGTAACTAATAAGGGCCAGTTTCCAGATTTCCAGGCCTTCAGGGCGGGCCTCGTCTACTCACACAGGGGGGCCGACGAATTCTATTCAAGGATCTTAAAGAATGAAGAAAGCGCCATAGTGTCCGGATTCAACTCCAAGGTCGTCCTGCATCTGGGTCACGCTGCGATACTCGGTATGGATTTGGAGTTCCAGAGAAAATACGGGACAGAGGTCTTCATACCGATCTCTGATGATGAGAGCTATCTGCTTTCGAAGGCGAAGAGCCCTGAGGAAAGCGTGGGCTCGGCCTTTAGGCTGATCAGGTCGCTTCTTGCCTTTGGTTTCGACCCAAGCAAGACCAGGTTCATAGTCAACCAGCTGCGTAGCGACGTGTACAATCTCGCCATGAAGCTCTCGAGAGGGCTTACGGCCTCTGAAATAAAGGCGATTTACGGATTCGGAGACGAGCAGAATATTGGCATGTTCTTCTACCCAGCGGTACAGGCCGCGCAGCTTGTTGCACCGCAGCTTTCCGGGATAAGAAACACGCTGGTTCCGATAGGCCCGAACGAAGACGTGTACCTGCGCGCCTGCAGGGATGTAACCTCGCGCTTCGGGTATGAGAAGCCTGCTGTCCTTCACTTCAAGTTTCTGCCGGGGATAGATGGTAGGACAATGTCCTCGTCAAAAGGCAACGCCATAACGTTTTTGGATGACGAGGACACTCTCCGCAAGAAACTTGCTGCGCATCCAGATGATGGGAGCGTGTCGTTTCTCTATCTCAAGAGCTACTTTTCGCACGATGCGGCTGCGATGCAGGCGTGCTCTGACTTCTTAGAGGGCAAAACAAAGGGCGAAGAGTTAAGGGAGGTGCTGCTCGGTCAACTGTTGCAGCTCACAAAAGAGTTTCAGGATCGTTATATGAAAACAGATGAGACAGACGTAGAAAAAGTGCTGCTCACCAACGAGGGCACAGACCTGAGAGCGATGCTTCGAAAGCTCAACATAGTATGATGCGTGCCGGTGTGAAGAAAAACATTTAAGACTAGTTATCGCTGTATGTCTGACTGCATGAAGAACTATATCGTGATAGTCAGCGACTGCAGCGACGTCGCATACAATGAAATGCGTGCGGCAATCGCAAACGAACTGGATGCGCTGGGGAGCGCTGACGATGTTGTTGTTGAACCGGTGGTGAGCGCCGCCCCATTCTCAATAATAAATGGTGCGTTTCTTGTCAGGCTGATGGCCGAGATATACCCTCCGGCCCGCACGACAATGCTCGTGGTGCTGAATCCGAGCAAGGTCAGGCCCGAACGCATTGCAGGGGAAACCAAGAACGGCTTCAAGTTCGTGGGCGCAAACACCGGCACACTCAACTGGCTGATAAATGACTTTGGCCTCAAAAAGCTTTACGAACTGCGCGATCCCGGGTTCGTGTCGTTCGGCGGCAAATACGTTCATTCACCAGCGGCCGCAAAGGTTGCCACAGGTATCGAGTTCGAGAAGGTGGGCAACCCAATCGATCCGAACGTGATCAGTAAGTTCAAGATAGAGGACGGTACCGCGGTACACATAGATAATTTTGGACTCGTGAAGATAAAGGGGAAACCACCCTCATTTAATGAGGGACAGAAGCTAAGCATCTACGTGAACAATACAATGCGCTTCGAGGCCGTGTACGCAAACAGGATGATGAACCTGGATGACGGTGTGACCGCGCTCTACAGGGGAAGCTCGCTTGGCGGTATGCCAGAAATAGGAATGGTGAGGAAGACGGATGGCGCAAAACTCCTTGGCATAAAGATCGGTGACATGGTCAGGTGGGAGACGAGCTCCAGGTAGGCCTTTCCATTGCCGTTCAATCGCTTTTTAAACCTTGCCAACCACAGTAAGCATGTGGTACAGATGAGGCGCTTATCTTGGAAAGAGACTATCTCTACGTACTGCTGGCGATATTGATATGGTCCACGCAAGCGTTTGTCACAAAACTGCTTGTGACATCGCTTAGCCCAGTTATTGTATATTTCTTCTCGTCTCTGCTCGCCGGGGCGACCCTTCTTATCCTCTATTTCCTGCTCAACAAAGGCGCTTCCGCCAGACGCATCTTCAAAAAGCCAGGAAAGATACTGATAATATCCGTGCTTCTCGGCGCGTCGAACCTCCTACTCTTCACTTCCTTTTCCATGCTCCAGGCGTCGAGCGTGGTGATCACGCTCTACGTGTACCCGATACTGATGGCCATCTTCAACTCCCTACTGTTCACCAAGAAGTTTGAGACCAGAGAGCTCGTTGGCGTGCTTTTCGGATTTCTCGGCATTTTCATATTCGCTACCGGAGGCTCTTTGACCACGCTGCACATAGAAAGCTCCTACGGCTACCTCATGGTGCTCGGAGGCGCAGTGGCGTGGGCGCTCTATCTCATAGTGCAGAAGCACTTCGGTCTCGAAGTGGTGAGCTCAAACGGGCTCGCATTCCTCATATCCGCGCTCTTCGCCCTCCCGCTCCTCACCCTCATAAACCTCAGTGGAATCTACAGCATATCCAACCCGCAGATACTCGTGATGCTGCTATATTTCAGCGTGATGACCTTCGGAATAGCAAACATACTCTACCTCAATGGGCTGAGGAAGGTCAGGGTGATAAACGGGGCTCTGGGTAGCTACCTAACTCCTGTCATAGCGGTTATTCTGAACTATCTTGTGCTAGGCGAACTGATCTTCTGGTACGATATAGTGCCTATCTTGTTTGTCTTCATTGGCTTCTTGGTTATCAATTGGAACGCGGTGAGCGCTGCGCTTCCGAAGCTTCGAGGCCATGGTCCCAGTTTTGGTCAATAGCTCTCCAACAAACCCGTGAGCGTGCTCTTCACTTTCTCAAGGTCTTTGATGGCGACGAACTCGTTGGTCTTGTGTGCGCTCTCGTTAAAAGTACCATACGATACGGCCGGTATGCCTACTTTAACAAACGCAGAGGCGTCGTTGCCTCCGTGCCCACCGTAAAGCTGCTTGTCGCCCGTAAGCTGTACCATGCGCTTAACTATGTCCTCGTTTTCCGGGGTGACGTACGGTTCTTTTTTCATGATGCTTTTCCGCTCAATCCAGATCTTTAGCCCTCCTTTTACCTCCGCGAGCCCCAGGTCTTTGAGATATCTGAGTTTCTCAGTCTCGAAGAACCTCTCGAACCGCTCAAACAAGCTGCCCACGCTGCCCTCTGGTATGCATCTTGCGTTGAACGATGCTGCCATCTCATAGGGTATGGTGTTTGTCACAGCCGGGTTTCCTGCATGTATCGTCGTGATGGAGAACCTACCGGTAAGCTTCCTATCGTACTCGTCTGGTCCCGCGTCAACATATCTGGAAACATCGCGCTTTGCAATGTCGCTGAATTTGACGATTCTTTCTAAGAACGGCATACCCAACTGTATAGGATTTACTGCTCGGTGCGGCCAGCCTGCATGGTATCCCTTTCCTGTTATCTTGATGGTCGCCCCAAAGCCCCCGCTTGCGCCTACGAACACAAACGGGTCAGCGTCAACAACTACCGCAGACCGGCTTCTTGACTTGAAGTGGTCTACAACATAGTCCATGCCGTCAGCAGACCCCACCTCCTCATCGCAGGTCAAGAAGAGTTCTATGTTTGTGCTTGGGCTTGAATCTCTGATTGCAGAGAGAATGGCTACAATTGCCCCTTTGTCATCATTGGTTCCGCGACCATACAGCCTGCCATTTTTTTCTACAACTTTGAGAGGGTCTGTGCGCCATCCTTCAGAGCTTGTGTCAACGGTGTCGTAGTGCGCGTTTAAAGCCAGGGTGTGCTCGGCTCCGTTATCGAAATATGCCACAATATTTCTCTTTGCCTTCTTTTCAGCCTCTTTCGGAGTGATGATGTTGATGCGAGTGGCGCCCAGCGACCGGCATTCCTTCTGCAAGAGCTCTGTTATGGCGGTGTAGCCCTCTCCGCCTTTGCCGTCTTTTATGGCACCGGTTTCCGTAGCTGTGTCTATGGCCACCAATTCCTTCAGAAAGGAGATGTCAGATTCTTTTATCTTTGGCTGGATCACGCATTACACCTTTGTCTCCCATTTGATTATCTGCGCAAGCATTTACTGTTGAAAGAAGGGTTTGTACTTAATAAGAATTGCCTTTATACGTGATATGAAAGCAATTTGTACAATGCCGCAGGCCGGATTTGAACCAGCAACGTTCCGCTCTTCAGGCGGATGTTCTCCCGGGTTGAACTACTGCGGCACAGAAAAACATCACGCTCAATTTATATATAATCTCTTGTAAGCTTTAAACTTTGCAAGATGCTTCTTATTCGAAAATCCAATTTCGTTCATCCATTTTATCAGCATCGGTTTCCCATAAATTGCAACTCTGTATCCGTTTTTAGTGGTCGCATCGCCTCTTGTATGCGCTCTGAATCCTTTTGAATTCAATAGCTCTTCTAGCTGCATCGCTAGTTTTTCGCTCATTGTAGTCAATTCGAGTGTGGGATAAGACCTTGTGCTATAGGTCTTTTTACTGAAGAATACGGTTCCATCAGTATCCCAAAGGCCTCTCACTGTCCATTTTGAATATTTCCAGCCCTTTTCCATAATCGTCTTAGGGATCATTATCTTCCTAGCTTTTCCTGAACCGTGTGGAATTCCAAGTTCAGTTAAGTTGTTAAATGCGCTTTCTGACTGCAATCTAAGTGTTATCCAATTATGTCCATTGAAATGTCTTACCCTTATTGGATAAGGTTCCTTGTCAAACAAATGGTGCATTTTCCTGCGTAGATATAGAAAGTAGTCCTTATCATTACTCGAATCTCCAGTCATCTCAATTCTGTATCTGGAACCATCTGTCCAGAGGTTTCCATCGCCCATCACCGCTCCGGCAATTTCACACAGGTCTTGTGTTATTTTCGCAGCCAAATAATCACAATAGTCTTAATTCTTAAGCAAGTAGAGATTTATGATACTAATGTCTGTCGATGAAAGATGGCTCAAACTTGGGTCTCTGGCAGAGCTTCTCAACCTCGATGGGGTGGAGTTCCGCCAGTACCAGTTCAACATAATCAGCTCCGTTCTCAAGCACGGCAGCACGCTGGTCGTGCTGCCTACGGGCCTAGGCAAGACGCTTATCGGCCTGTCGGTTATCGCAAGCGAGATAGAGCAGGGCAGACGTGCGCTCCTTCTCGCGCCAACGCGTCCGCTATCCGAGCAGCACTACGCCACCGTGATGAGTGCCATGAAGCTGCCCGAGGAGAGCGTGGCGCTTCTTCTGGGCTCGGTGGGAAAGAAGCGGAGGAAGGAGCTCGAGCAGAGCGCCAAGCTGATAATAGCGACGCCGCAGACCATAGCCAACGACCTCAAGTCAGGCAACTTCTCCCTCGCTGATTTTGGAGTGGCGGTCTTCGATGAGTGCCATCGCGCCGTAGGAAAGTACGCATACACTTACATAGCAAACGAGCTTGCGGTCAGGAATGCGCTTGTGCTGGGGCTTACCGCCTCGCCGGGAAGCAAGAAGGAGAAGATAAACGCGCTCGTTGGCACGCTAAACATAAAGCACATTGAGGCGCGCATCTCCACCGACCCGGACGTCGTCTCGTACGTGATGCCTAAGTACATGCACGTGGTCAGCGTGCCGCAGAGTTCTACGATAAAGAGCATAGCCGCGACGCTCAAGCCCGTCGGAGAGGAGAGCCTCGCGAGCCTGAACAAGATGGGGCTCATGAACGCGAAGAACTTCGACCGCATACCGAGGGGTGTGCTGATCGCGCTCGGCAACTCGCTCAAGAAGATAAGCGCGCCAGGGTTCAGGTTCGGCGCCTTCTTCAGCTACGTCAAGCTGCTCAACATCTCCCACGCGTACGACCTGCTCATGACTGAGGGCATCTACCCCTTCAGCGCGTACATGGACTCGCTCACCGCCCGGGAGGAGAAGAGCCGCGCCGTTGAGAACCTCCTGGCCAACAAGAACGTGACGCACGCCATGGCGCTGGCGAAGGAGGCAATAAAGCGCGGGGAGGAGCACGAGAAGGTCAAGGCCGCGATCTCAGTGCTGAAGCAGTACAGCGGAAAGAGCGCAATAGTCTTCGTGCAGTATAGGTCTACGATAAAGATGCTCGTCGACGCGTTCCAGGCGAGCGGCATAGACGCGATGCCGTTCGTCGGCAAGAAGGAGGGAGTGACGCAGGAGAAGCAGAAGAAGGTGATCGAAGAGTTCAGGAACGGGAAGTTCAGCGTGCTGGTCGCCAGCTCCATAGGCGAGGAGGGCCTCGACATACCCAGCGTAGACCTGGTGCTCTTCTACGAGCCCATACCTAACGAGATACGCAACATACAGCGCAAGGGTCGCACCGCAAGATTCCGGGCAGGCGACGTCTACATACTTGCGGCGCAGGGCACCAAGGACGAGATATACCTGCACGTGTCCGCTGCGAGGGAGAAGAAGATGCTCTACCTGATAAACGAGATAAACAGAGAACTCGCGCGCCAGGCCGCTCATGAAGGGCAGACGAGGCTACGGGCATAACCCTGTTATGCAGCATACGCCCATCGTCTAACTGCCTACCGTCGTTTAAAAATACAGTTTGAGTTATCCTACCGACCATTCATGTCCAACACCAGAGAGGTAGGCATAAGCGACCTTCAGATCTACGCGCCAAAGCTCAGGCTGAAGGCTGAGACGCTGGCGCTCGCTAGAGGGAGGGAGCCTGGAGGCCTGACCGAGGGGCTGGGAGTCAAGACCATAGCCAGGCCAAATGCCGATGAAGACGTCGCGACTATGGGCGCAAACGCGGCTATCAAGGTCATAGACAGAAACGATGTTGACCTTCACAAGATCAAGGTTAGGATAGGCACCGAGAGCGCAATCGACGACTCGAAGCCTGCAAGCACCTATTTCTATGATGCGCTGGAGGTCAGGTATGGGAAGACGGCAAACTACACCCTTCCTGTCGAGAACAAGTTTGCGTGCGTGGCAGGCCTGAGCGCGGTGAAAGACGCGGCGTACGCGGCGACCGCCGCCGGCGAACGCACTATAGTCATAACCTCGGACAACGCAAAGTACGCACTGAAATCCGCCGGGGAACCGACTTCCGGAGCTGGAGCAAGCGCCATACTGGTGGAGCCGGATCCAAAGCTGCTTGCGATAGACCTGTCAACGGTGAAGGAGTTCACAATAAACGAGTACGATTTCTACAAGCCCAAGTTCACCTCTGATTCTGACACGCTCATAGGAAGCGAGAGCCCGCATGTAGACGGCGCGCATTCTGAGATCGTATACGATTTCGTGGTATCTACTGTGTATATGCAGATAGAGGAACAGGCGGGGAGGAGCCTGTTCGACGTTGCTGACTACTTCGTTGTGCATGTCCCATTCGTGAAGATGGCGAAGAAGGCGTTCGCTTCCGCAGTGGTGCATCAGCTCAAGGCATTCGACAAGGAGAGATGGGAAACGGTGCTGGCAGAAGCGCTGCAGTACGACGCCGAGGCTGCCGCGAAGAGCAGCACCGGCAGGAAGGCGCTCACAGAGGAGCCACGCCTTGACGGCCTGTCCACATATCACGAATCACTTGAAGCGATACTCGCGTTCGCAAAGGTCAACGAGGTGCTTGAGAGGAACAACGAAGCTGCGCTTCACGGCAGGAACCACAACAGGCAGGAGCTTCTCCACAACCTGGAAAAGCTTGAGGGCAAGTTCGGCTTCGGGTGGGAGTACCCTGCCCTGACCGAGATCGTGAGGCATTTCGATTCGTACTCAAACGCAGAGATAAAGACGGCGCTTGAGGACATTGCGGAGGAGATCGGGCAGTTCAAGGAGGACAGGGCCAACTTCATCCGCGCGATAATGAAGACCTCGTACTACAAGGAGATGTACAAGAAGAAGGCGGAGAGCGCGCAACACATCTCCGGATTCCTCGGCAACGGCTATACCACCTCTGTCATGTTTGCGTTGCAGTCAGCGCTCGTGGAGGAGTCGAAGAAGGGCGTGGACCTTGCAGGAAAGAGGGTACTGATCATAGGCTATGGGAGCGGCGCGGGAAGCGTGGGCTTCCTGGCAACGATAAAGGAGGGCGTGCGCGACTATGCGAAGAGCACTGACAGCGCGTGGTCAGATGAGGTAACGTTCATAGACATGAACACTTATGAGCAGCTGCACGCCGGCAGGCTGCAGGATCCGGTTCCTGAGATACGCAACGACGACAAAAGCGTAAGGCTGACGGCGATATTCCGCGATGGGAAGAGAAGTTACGCGGTCAACCGCAGGAGATGATGGACGACGATCGCCGTTTTGCATCTATGATACACGTTTATCATAAATACGTTTAAATAGGAGGAAAGCCATAACAGAGATACGGAGGGTGGGGATGGATGGGAACAAAAACAAGCATGAGCGAACAGCAAGTTCCCGAGGTTGGCCTGCAAATTTTAAGGCCGGCCACAGGGATAAGCGGTCGCCATATCGCCGAGCTCAGGAGCGAGGCAATGGGATACCCTGAAAGGAGGGCAAGCATCATACAGACCCTCGAGGGGTACATGGCGCAGTGCAGGGGCACAAGAAAGGCGGAGGCCGCGTGCAACGCGGTGACCTCCATAATGGCTGTCAGCATGCTGGAGATACTGCAAGAGGACTGAAACTACTGCGGCAGGCCCGCGATGGGCCTGCTGCTCTGATTTAAATACTTTTTTTGAGCTTTATCAGCATGGATGCCAATACTCAGCAGGGCGCGCAACAGCAACACGCGGCAAAACCCTCGCTCTTCTCAAACAAGAAGGTGCTCTACGGAGCCATACTTGTCCTGATAATAGCCGTTGTCATAGCTCTTGTGCTGACAAACGGCAGCGGAAATGCGGGCAGCCAGCTCGCAGTGTTTGACGGGCAGCCGGTACCCCAGGCGATTATCTCGCAGCTTGCCGTGCCGAACAGCGTCGCTGCCAGCGTGAAGACAGGCTTCGCTTCAAACTTTCCAAAGCCGGTAAACGGCACAGCGCTCGTGGTGAACGGGAAGCCTGAGGTGCTCTACATGGGAGCGGAGTACTGCCCCTACTGCGCGATAGAGAGATGGGGCCTGATAATCGCGCTCATGCGCTTCGGAAACTTCACCGGCATAGAGTACATGACGAGCAGCGCCACGGATTCGTTTGCGAACACGCCCACGTTCACATTCGTCAATTCCACGTACTCCAGCCCGTACATAAGTTTCGTGCCTGTGGAGATGGTCAACAACAAGATCAATCCGAGCACGGGCCAGTACTCGCCGCTGCAGCATCCCAACTCAAGCGAGCAGGCGATACTGTCTAAGTACAATCCAGTGGGCAGCATACCCTTCATCGACTTCGCCAACAGCGCGGTTCAGATAGGGGCGAACTACAACGACCCAACGATACTTGACGGCAGGAACTGGAGCACTATAGCGGCATCGGCCAACGACCCTACCAGCACGATCTCCATGGCAGTAGTCGGAGCTGCGAACATCGCCACAGCGCAGATCTGCATGCTCACGAACAACACGCCGGCTAGCGTCTGCGGGCAGAGCTACATCTCCACCATAGAGACCGAGCTTGGCTGAGCGCATGTCAAGGGAACTCGGCAAGAAACTCCATTACGCGCAGATTGCGCTCGCGATAATAGGGCTCCTCTCATCGCTCTATCTCTCCTACTCCGCCGCCTTCAACGTGCAGGTCGCGTGTCCCACTACCGGAGTGATAAACTGCGCCAACGTGCTAAGCAGCCAGTACGCGAAGATCTTCGGCGTGCCGAATGGCTACCTCGGTGTCCTCTTCTTCATCGCGGTGCTCGGGCTCATCTATCTTAAGAAACAAGAGCCGCTCGCGCTGCTCAACGCGGTTGGTGCTGGTTTCGTGGCATACTTCCTATACGCCGAGTACCTCATAGGCAGCATCTGCATCTATTGCACACTTGTGCACATCTGCACCATATGCCTGCTCGCCATCTCTGTCTATGAGCTGCGCGGCGCTACAGGAACTTGAAGTTGAGAAGCAGGAGCCTCACCCCGTCCACGAACTTCATCTGCTTGCTTGTGCCGACGCGAACGCTGTAGCCTATCGGCGTCTCCTCTATGCGCAGTCCTGCTTTTCTCGCCTTTATGTTTATCTCGCTCTCTATCCCGAAGCCGTTCTCCCGCAGCCCCAACGCCTTTATCGAAGCGGTGCGCATCGCGCGCAGGCCTGTCTGCGAGTCGTGTATGTGCATGCCGTATAGCGCGTTGGCCACCAACGTGATTATCTTGTTCCCCACCTCTATGAAGAATGGCATCGCCTTCCTGTCCAGTTTCTCGAACCTGTTTCCGAGCGCGAGGTCTGCGCCCTGCCTCACCATCTCAACGACGGTCTTCAGCGAATCCACCGGATAGGTGGCATCCCCGTCTATGAGGCAGAAGATCCGCGTGCCTATGCTCTGCATCGCAGCCCTCACGGCTGCACCCTTGCCAGAGTCCTTCTGCTCCTCCACCCTCATCCGGGGGTCGTCGAAGTCTATGTTCAGCCTGCTCCTGTCGCCCTTGTATACAACAACCACGCTTGCACCAGGCAGTTTCGCGAGCGTTTCCTTGGCAACGCTTCCTGCTGCAGGCTCGTCCTTCACCGGTATCAGGATCGTTGTATCTGAGTAGTCCATCAGAATCAGCCGCGTAACGACGCAAAGGGTGATACGTCTGGCAAGTTTTTAATACTTGCATGCCGTGAGTCGCGCCATAGCTTCTTATTTCTTAAAAGAGAATAGGGTGCATGGACTACTCTACGCTGGGGAAGACAGGCAAACGGCTGAGCGAGATCGGGCTTGGGACCTGGAAGCTCGGAGCCAACGAGGCCGGCGAGATAGAGGCGCTCCGGGCGGGGATCGACTCAGGGATAAACTTCATAGACACTGCGGAGATATACGGAACGGAGCCGATAGTCGCCAAGGCGATCGCAGGCAGGGAGAACCTGTTCATAGCCACAAAGGTATCGCCCACGCACTTCCACTACGACGACGTTCTGAGATCCTGCGACGCGAGCCTGCAGAGGCTGGGGGTGAGCAACATAGACCTCTACCAGCTGCACTGGCCAAACCGCGACGTCCCGATAGATGAGACCATGCGCGCAATGGAGAAGCTAGTGGCCGATGGAAAGATACGCCATATCGGTGTCAGCAACTTCTCTGTGAAGGAGATGGAGGCGGCGCAGGCTGCGCTCAAGAGCAACGAGATAGTGTCGAACCAGGTCGAGTACAGCATGCTGGTCAGGGAGCCTGAGCTGGGGCTCGCGGATTACTGCAGGAAAGAACAGGTTAGCATAATCGCCTACAGCCCTCTCGCGCGTGGTCACCTGCTCGACTCCGAGTACTCGAAGCTCAAGGAAATGCTGGGAGAGATAGGTAAGAAGCATGGCAAGACCGCCACGCAGGTCAGCGTCAACTGGCTGATAAGCAAGGGCAACGTGATACCGATACCGAAAGCGGCAAAGAAGGAGCACGTGATCGAACTGGTTGGCGCGGCAGGATGGAGGCTGAGCAAGGAAGAGATGGCTTCGATAGACGCTTTTTTATCCAGTACCACAGGCGCTCGTTAGCGAGCGTGCTGAAGCCCGCGATGGGCGCGCATCCCTTCCTGACAAAGGCGCTGACCTGGCTGGGAGGCATACGCTTCAAAAAATAGGCTAGAGCCTGTCCATCCTGCTGTAGTTCCTGGCAAGGAACTCGTTGTCACTGCTGCCTGGCATCCTCGCGCGTATCCTGTCAAGAAGCTCCTCCTTTCCGAGGCGCTTCGAGCAGACAAGTATGACGTTGCCCTCAAAGACAGCCGTGTTTACCTTGTACACGCGGAACCTCTCCTTGAGCTTCTTGGTGTACTCGGCAAAGCGCAGAATGCCCATCATCCCCATGGCGTAGTTTATCGCTAGCACGCCGTCATCCGATAGCGCGTTGTAGGCATCGTCTACGAACTTCTTCTGGAGGAACTGTTCGGGTATCTGCGATGAGGTGTATGCATCGAGCAGTATCGCATCGTACCTCTTGCCGGTAGCGGCCACGTACTCCGCGCCATCGCCAACCATCACGTTCGCCTTGATGGCAGGTGCGAACCTGCGCGACAGATCCACAGCCCTTTGGCTGAGCTCCACCACGTCAAGGCGAAGCCTCTCGCTCATCAGCCTCGACAGCTGGAACGCGACGGTGCCACCTCCCAAGCCTATCAACAGTATACTTGGAGTTGCGAAAGCATACGCCACAGGAAGGAAATAGTCCCAGTACTCGCCGGTGTAGATGCCTCTGCCCCTCAGCTTCGAGTAGGTGATGCCATCGTACTTCAGCACTCGCTCGTATCCCCTGTCCTCTATCCGGAACCCTTCGTCGCGGGGCGCCAGCCCGCGCTTCTTCCCCTGACCAAATACGTTAAATATGGACATCGGCTCAAGAGACTCTGGTTTCTAAAGCTTAAAACAGTATCGAAAAAGGTTGAACGTTTCGCCAGAAAGTAATAAATAGCGCTGGCTGGACTTATTCTTTTAAGGTCAGTCTTATGATTAACGCTCTTAAAGTTTACGGCTCTGGAGCCACACCCGAGATCTCAGAAACGGACATAAGCAAATATTCTCGTAGCTTCGTGGCACTGCTAGAAAAAAGGGCCAATGAGTTCATAGACGCGCGCGTTACCGCCAAAGCAGCAACTCTGAATGATCAGGCCTCCGAATCCCTTAAGAGCGAGCGGGACTACGTGAAGGTGAAAAAAAGAGAACAGTCTCCCTCTACCAAGCTGAGGAACTACGCAAAGCTTCACATATTGTATGCGTCCACAGAAAGCCGCATATCCGTGCCGACACACACTGTTGATGGAACTGTGAAGATAAGTATCGACAAGTTCGTTCCTTTGGTTAAGGAGGAAAGCGGAGCAAGGGCGATTATGTTTGGGCTACTCGAGAATTGCGCGAGAGACCTCGTAGAGTCGGTGCTGTCGAAGTCTAGGAACAATGTAATTACAGAGGAGCACGGCAGCACCTGCATCATGATTCTGCCTGCAATAAGCCTGATGCGCCTTCCGGGGGTGCCCTTCAACTCCAAAGTGTCGATGCGGAAGATCGCGAGGAGCACACACTTTCTTTTAGACGACCTGGCAGAAGTAGACAAAGAGCTAAACATCGCGAAAAGAAGCGAGGCGTTTGCTCGCCTACCGAAGTCAGAAGAGAGGATGCTTGCGGCTTCCTTTCTATTGGTCAGGGACAGGCATCAGCTGACTTACGGAAATACCCAGGAAGAGTTTGAAAAATATGTTTTGCAGCTATCCTCAAGGCTCGACCTGACGGCTTCGCAGGTGAAGAACTCGCTTGAGGAACTGAGGCGTTTGAAAACGGCCGCCAGGCAATGAGCTCATTCAGCGTCTTCCTTCTCTCCTTCCTCAAGTATCTGGACTATCTGTCCCTGGCCAAGGCCCGTGGGGAAGTTGTCAAACTTGACAGTGGCGTAGGGCTCATCGGATGACACGACCCTTCCCGTCCATATGCGGTCGCTGTTGTCCCTGTACCTGACCCTCTTTCCAACCAGTGAAGAAAAATCAACGTCGCCGTTGGGCGTTACGAGCAGATTGTCCTTGTCCAACGATGTGACTATGGCGTCTATCATCAGATCAACACTTCTTCTTTTGCTCTGCGGTTATATAAAACCCAAGCAAAATGTCACTGAAAATAACTAGGAAGTCTTTTTAAGCATTTAACATGCAAATGAAGCATGCGATTCGCTCCGCATCTAGGGTTAGTACTTCTAGTTTCACTGCTCATAGGAATAAGCGGAGCCACGACAACCAGCTCTAACTCCCTCACCGGGAGCGTCAGCGTGGTGCAGCCATCTGCAAACATAGTGATAACAGGGTTCACCAGCTCTGCAAATCAGGTAACGGTAGGCTCATCGATGACCTTCACCGCCACGCTTCTAAACAACGGCTACTACGTCACCAACAGCCCGATAAGCTTGTATCTGCAGACCACCGGCCCATCGCCCATATCCTACACGCAGAGCGTGAACGCTCTTAATCCATGGCCAGCAAATGCTGTTGACATAATCACACTCACCAACGCCACGCAGATAGCCGGAAGCTACAGCGCAAACATAGTGGGCAACTACCTTGACCAGAGCAACACACTCAAGTACACAAACATACCCTCACTCTCGTACACGGTGGTCACACCAAGCACAGGCGGAGGAGGCGGGGGCGGAGGCGGTGGAGGCGGTGGTGGCGGGGCGCCTTCGGTGCCTACGTATCCTGTCGTGCCTCCGAGCGTATACGTATTCAACATCTCCTCGACGCTCGGAGAGACGATACACTACGCGAGCACCATCTCGACTATACGCTTGTCGGTAAACTCCTCCACATCTGCGCCCGTGCTGGCAGAGATACAGAACGTAACATACTCATCGCCAGGGCTTCCGACAGGACTCAGGATGCTATCCGCAACCAATATCAACCTGACATCGAGCGCGCTGGTCCTCATGAACGTCACTGTAAAGTATCCGTGCTCAACCCCCTCGCCTACCGTAGCGCCGTACAAACTGGTAGGTAAGTCGTGGGCTCTCATCTCCCCGTACAGTGTCGATGCTGCCGCCTGCTCTGTAAACTTCAGGCTCAACAGCAATGACCCTGTGGTCGCAGTGCTGGAGAACGAATCGCTCCTAAGCGCCCCAATCACTCAGATACCCCGGCTCTACATAACCTACGCGCCGCTCTTCATCACTCTGCTTCGCGGCACAACGACCCTTTCAAACATGGGCTTCCAGAACACTGGAGTAAATACGGAGAACATCAAGCTGTCAGTGCCGCCACAGTTCTCAAACCTCATGAGTGTGTCTGCAGGAAGCATTGTGCTTGACCCCGGACAGACGATAAACGTCAACCTTCTTTTCAGCGCCCCAAACAACTCGACGCTAGGAACATACGTGATACCGCTCAACATAACCACAAGCTCTAACGGAAAGACGGTTAACCAGACAGAGTACATCTCCTCGACCATCTATGTGAGGAATGCTACACAGCCATACATGATCAACCAGATCAACGTGATTAACAACACGCAGGTCGCCACAGGAATAATACAGATAAGCGCGCCGAGCGACAGCAACCTGTCACAGGTGCACATGCAGACGGTGGTTCCTCCCGGCGTTGTTGCCAACGTTTCGCAGGTGACGACATTCGGCCTTCAGGCAAGCGTCTCCCAGTCAAACAACACATTCACCATCAACTGGTTTATACCGTTCGTGCCGAAAGGCGCAAACGTCTACGGCTACTACAACATCAACAAGCCCAACAGGCAGCAGCTGCTTAAGTATGTGCAGACCGCCTTCGTTG
Source organism: Candidatus Martarchaeota archaeon (assembly GCA_023476545.1). Lineage (GTDB taxonomy): Archaea > Micrarchaeota > Micrarchaeia > Micrarchaeales > CABMGC01 > JAJYVH01. The sequence continues at coordinate 59,063 of JAMCYP010000021.1, forward strand.
CGCCGGCGCCCATAAGCCCTGCGCAACTGATACGCGTAACCAATGTGCAGCTGCCGACATTTTACCAGAGCGTCTCTGGCGACATCGGCGCCCAGATTCTGTACACCGGCGCTCAGCCTACCACTCTTACCCTGAGTCTCACTGGACCTCCGGACACCACGATAGCCAATCCGGTCATAGTTGAAAACGTTACTCCAAACCAGCTCTTCAACGCCAACTTCTCATTGCTCGCTTCCCAGACAGGGACAAAACTCCTTACGCTTACGATAGACGTAGAAAATAACACCGTGACCCAGACCTTCCCAGTACTGGTGCTCGCGCAGAGCGGCATACCCAACCTGAACATATTTGGCAGCCAGCCGAGCAGCACCACTCTCGCGTTCACAATACTCTTTATAATAATTGCCATGCTTATCATCTCCCGTGTAGCTCCTTCGCTCAGGGCGCAGAGGCACAGCCCTGGCCCAGCGAAACGACCAGAACACGAGGGCGGGAATGAACCTGGAGAGGCTCGCGAAGGCGAGAGAAGGCCTGTCGTATCGCAGCATGTCAAGACGATAAAACACATGCTTGCTGTGGGCAGGGCAAGACACCGTGAACGCGAATCTGCCGAAAGCTCTGCTGAAAGCGAGGCGAGGAGAAAGGAGGAGGACATGCGCCTTGAGAGGATGAGGAAGCTGAAGGAGATAAAGGACACAATAGAGAAGAAGGATGGAAATGCGTGATCGTTTGCTTAGACCATACCTCATAGGAGTGCTGAGCCAGAAAGGCGGCGTGGGCAAGACCACAGTGGCGGTAAACCTAGCCATGGCGCTCAAGCTACTCAACAAGCGGGTGCTGCTGATCGATGCCGACACCGACAACCCTGCAGTGGGGCTGCACCTCGGAATGGAAGGCGTCAACATAGGGTTCGAGGACCTGGTGGCGAAAGGGTCGAACCTCGGAGAGGTGATCGCAGTGCACGGATCCAGCGGTGTGCACTGCATACTGGGCACGCTTCACACGAGGCCGTTCCAGATGAACACCAAGCACACCACTCACCTGTTCAGGCAGCTCGACGGCTGCAACTATGACTTCGTTGTCATAGACACTGCGCCCGGGCTCCAGCATGAGGAGGACACAATGCCGTTCGATGACGCTGTGATAGTTGCGACTCCGGATCTGCCTGCGCTGACCAGCGCGCTCAGACTCGCGGAGGAGCTGAAGGGATCGCGCAGCAGGTACTCGCTCACGCTAAACAGGATAACGGGAAAGAGCTACGAGCTCAGGCCCAGGGAGATAGAAAGCGCGTGGGGAGGCAAGAGCGCTGCGCTGCTTCCAGAGGACGTGCTCGTAAGCGAGAGCCTAGCGGCGCGCATACCAGCGTCGCTGAGCAGTTCCGACTCGCCGTTTACCGCTGCAATGAGGAAGCTTGCAAAGACCTATGCGGATAAGGCGAAGCGCGCATCGTCGCATGGGCCTAACTTCTACAGC
>JAMCYP010000021.1:60545-63186 GCA_023476545.1 Candidatus Martarchaeota archaeon
TGAGAGGAGCAAGGCGCAGGAGGCGAAGCGCGCCTTGCTCGCCGCGGAGAAGGCAAGAGAGAACGAGATGGCAAAGCAGGAGAGTGAACGCCAAAGACAGGCAACGCAGCTGCGGAGCGAGGCAAGCACCCTGCGCAAGGTCAAGTCTGCGGTGTCAAAGCGGCGCTCAAAGGCCAGGCCTAAAAGGGCATCCAAGCGAAAGAGATAACTGGCAGTTTGCCTCTTCTGAAATTTTGCGATATGGTTAAAATTACATATCATACTAATAGTAGGATATGGTACACGGGCGACACACGGTCGTGCTCGTTGTCGCGATCACCTGCCTGCTTCTCTGCATGCAGTTCATCCTAGCAGCGAACACAATCATAAACTCGACAACCCAGACAACGACCTCAACATCGTCGTCTGCGTCATCTCTCTCGTCGACGAGCAGCGCGAGCACCAGCACGCAGAGCACCACCGCATCGACAACCAGCATACTGCCTCTCGTGTTCAACTCACTCGTATCATCTAACTCCGTCCCGATTCAAGGCCAGACAGAGACGATCACCGCTACCGTATCTGGAGGCCTTCCGCCCTACCTCTTCTCATTCTTCGCTCGCAACTCGCTCGCCAGCAACGTCATCGCATCCGCATCGTTCAATAATTCGCTTGCAAGTAACAGCTTCGTCTTCCTGCTGCCGCAGACAACTAACGACATCGGGCTGGTGATGATAGACGTGAACGTATCGGACTCGGCCAACTCGATAGCCACGGGAAGCAACAGTATAACGGTGTCGAAGCCTGCAAACACAACGACCGCCACAGCGTCGTCCTCAACGTCCAGCACCTCTTCCTCAACTAACATAAGCACCAGCGCGCCCATCCCTGTGGCGTCTAGCATAAACTATACGCTCGTCTCTGATCTAGTCTCGAGTTATGCGTCTAATCTAGTCAACGGCACATCAGGCGCACAGCTGAACAACACGAGCGCCCTAAACCTGGGCCAGCTCAACCTCATTACCTCGAAACTGCTCAGCATGGGCGCCAGTATAAACCACCTGCAAGTCAACGTGAGCTACGGCGACGTGTCGCAGAACGGACGCGTGCTCGGCGCAGGCAAGACGCTCTATTACGTACAATACAACGGAAACAGCAGCGTAACGGAGTATGCGCTGAGCGTCAACAAGCGGGTTCCAGACCTGCACGTCAAGATCGGCAACTTCACCACCAATTCTGCCATGGGCAACATCACGCTGCTGCAGTCGGTATACACGCCAGTCGTGATAAATGGCGTTCCGCATCTGTATCCGCAGAGCACCTACTCTATCTCGCCGCAGCTCTTCAGCTCCACACAGGGAAACAACACACTCAACTACACCTACTCTATCTATGTGGGCGGGTCACTGAAGGCGCAAGGCACTTCGTACTCGAACGCTGTGAGCAAAGGATTCAACTACAACAACGTGCCTATAAGCCAGCCGACAAAGATAGTGTTCGATGCGCAAGGCAACGCAAACTACAGTTCCATAGACCCCACCATATACCTCTTCTATTCCACCGCGTTCTCAAACTATAACCCACCCACAGGCACGGTACTGGGCAGCAACCTGGTCTGCGGCTCGCTCACCATATCCTCAGGCAACACGCTCACCACAGATGGCTACGCCATACTGTGCAACGGTACGATAACGAACAGCGGGACAATACTCGCTGGTAATCCGGCAAACGGCGGGAGCGGCGCGGCAGGAAGCGGATTCACAAGCTCGTACGGAGGCTCTGGAGGAGGCGGATCTGGTTGCGGGCCTACGGCAGGCAGTGGCGGGGCCGGAAGCACCCCTTCGATAACAGTCACAGCTTCTGATATAGAAACGTGGGCCAGTGGCGGGTTCAGCAACTATCTCTCTGCGGCAGGAGGCGGTGCAGATGGCTGCACCGACAACGGCGGCGCGGGCAGCTACGGCTTGTACATGCAGGCTTATAGCATAAGCGCTGGAACAATAACAGCTACAGGGACTGCGGGAACATCAAGCGGCAGCACAGCTAAGTCCGGCGGATTTGCTGGTGGTGCTACACTTGCTACCGCAGGCGCAGCCGGTCCGGCGCCATCCGGTAAAGGAAGCCCTACCTCTGGAGGCTCTGGCGGTGGCGGTGGCGGAACAGTAGTTCTAGCATATGGCGGCTCTGCGCCTTCCACTGGAAGCGTTTCGGTGGCGGGAGGAAGCGGCGGCGCAGGAAAATATACTGGCGGCACAGGAGGGAGTGGCAACATAGCCACATACGACTACGTCACAAACGGAGCAGGCATAGTTGTACTTGCGTCACTGAATATACTTCCTGCTACCATTGGTAGCGCGACAGTTGATGTCGGCCAGACATACACGTTCAGCACAACGGCATTCAATGGCCTGCCTCCTTATACTGGCAACTGGCAGTGGATAGCTCCCAATACTGTATCGTCAACCAACACAATAACTACATCTCTTCCCACGGCAACGAATGCTCTCTCGCTCACACTCTCCCCCCTTTCTGACACAGATCTGCAGTATACGTGGAGCGGCACCAACTACCAGGTAACCACAAGCAGTACCACCATAGAGGGCCTGTGGGCGTTCAACGGCTTCGTGGTCGACAACTCCCTGGATACCTCCACAGGCAACAC
>JAMCYP010000013.1 GCA_023476545.1 Candidatus Martarchaeota archaeon
GAAGGGCCAGTTAGACTGGAAATAGCGGGAGAGAACCCTAGGTTTGATACGGGGCATCTGCGCGCCATCTCTGACCCCATGAAGCTGGAGTGGATATTCGGCCACAGGACCATGGACTTACACTCGGTGGTGCAGGGAAGGCTCGAAGAGCTAAATCCCAAGTACAGGGAGAGTGGAGTGGTCGAGATACTCGTAAACACAGACATCGCGATAGAGTTTACCGGTTTGGAGCTGCGCAGGGGGCCCCACACGGCAAGCGAAGACGTCAAGCTTGAGGCCGAGGCATTTTCTAGGGCGCTGCGCGGCAGGGGTCTGATTAACGAGTATGAGGATCTGCCGATACCTGGCTATCTGTACCCGTATGCGGACATGCGGTTGCGCGAGTCGGAAATCCTGGAATTCTGCAGACGAGTTGAGGAACGCGAGTCTGCAAAGGAGAAGAAGTAGGACTTGGCTGACTCTATACAGGGCTAACTTAAAGATAAGTATGAGAGGCCCGAGGTGCCCTCGCCCTCCGACTCCCGCACTAGGGGAAGGAGATCTTGGACTTCATTGGGAAACGAGTCTCGGAAGTTGGTGGATATTAGATCCATCTCAGAACCCCTTATCCTGCTGACAAGGGCTCTCCACTTACTTCTGCTCGGGCTCTTTACGTTCCCGTCCTCTGTTATTTGTTCTGTTTGTGGCATTCTATCACTGTGATTTCTGAGTTGCTACAGGGTCGCTGATTCTGTTGAGACGGCGCCCCTTAAAAGCATTATGTGTAGGTTCGTTCAGAAAAAGAAAAAGATAGAGAAGTTGCTTGCAATTTTAGGCGTTAGTAATGGTGCGCTCGCAGATCGCTTGCGCTTTCTGCTTACACGCCCATCCTATCAAGGTTCTGTAGTAGAACCGCCCTAGTGTCTCGTTTCGGATTGGGCTTCGTCCTTAGATGCTTTCAGGACTTATCCCTCAGCGTGTGGCTACCCAGCCGTGCTCATCACAACTGGTAAACTAGAGACGCCGGTGCCATATTCCTCTCGTACTAACGGCACCTTATCCTCTGACACTGACACTCCCAGTAGATATTACCGTCCTGCCTCGCGGCGGACTTAACTCATCTCGCGTCAATCTTTAACGGGCGAGCAGCCCGACCCTTGGTGGCTCCTGCACCACCAGGATGATTGGGGACCATATCGGTGTATCAAACGGCTGGGTCGATGTGAACTCTCACCAGCCACGAACCGGTTACCTCCAGAGTAACTTTTCTGACAGTTTGGGGTCCCATTAAAAGGACCTCCAAAGCTCGGTAAGCCCCTATTTCTAGTCTGCGCAGCCCGCTTTTCGCTGCACAGTCAGCCCTGCATTTGCCTTTTAGCTTAACGCTGCGTTTCCAACGCAGCTAAGCAGAGCATTGGTCACTTTCGTTTCCTTATCGAAAGCAACCGCCCAGTCTAACTATCCATCTGCTGCTGTTCCCTTGCAGGTTAGCCGCGTAACAAGTGTAGAGTGGTGTTACACTTTCGCTCCGCGTACGCCGAAACGCACGCATCGACGCTCCCACTTACGCTCTGCAACACCCGTCACACGACAACAACAGACTATAGTCAAGCTTCATGGAGACTTCATTTCCCACTGAGAGTACGCGGCATGTTCACCGCGCAGTGAGTTCACCGGGCACCAGGTTGGGACAGTGGGGGGGTCATTACGCCCTTCATGCAAGTCGCCTATTAAGCGACGAGGTATTACGCTACCTAAAGAGGGTCAGAGTTACCCCCGCTCTTTGCTAGCGCTTAGTCCCGTTGAAACAGGGTTTCGCGTACTAGCGGTGAGCAGGCGTCACCCACTATACTAGGCCTTACGGCTTTGCGGTGAGTTGTGTTTTAAAGAAACAGTTGCCTCCCCCGTGTTGTTGCAATCTGCGCCTAGCCAGGCACAGACATGGCTTATCGAAAACTTACGCCACTAACTTGCCGATTTCCCTAACCTGATTTAACCCCGGCACGCCTTGGCCTTTTCAGCCAGCATCACCTGTACTGGTTCTAGGTACGAACCATCGCGATCGTTGCGCATTCCCTTTTCACTGGCTCAGGAATTTGTCCAAAGTTCATTTAGCCGCTTCTCCTCATAATGAGACTCCGCGGCCATTTGCACGTTTCAAGTGGACTATCCCCAAGCGTCAGAAATGCACCTTGTGTTGCCACACCTACGCAATGGGCGCATGAATTTTAACATGCTTCCCTTTTGCTGGGTAGTGATTGGCTCCCAGCTTAGGATCGGCTAACTCCCCGCTAAAGATTATGTCGGGGAAAACCTTGTGCTTCCGGCGTACTGGATTCTTTCCAGTATTTGCTGTTACTTACACCAGGATCTTCTCAACTGTACGGTCCATCCGGCCTCAAAGCCGAACTTCTTGCCATACAGCACGCCCTCCTACCAACACGTCATTGCTGACGTCTCTGGGGTCTCGGTACATGGTTTAGCCCCGTCCATCTTCAGAGAATCACGTCTCAATCGGTACGCTGTTACGCGTTTTTTGAAGGATGGCTGCTTCTAAGCCTACCTCCCGACTGTCTGCGACATAACCCTCCTTCGATACACTTAACCATGATTTAGGGACCTTAACCTCAGTCACTCGCTTTCAAGTCTCGCCGCACTAGCTTACCCAATGCCGCCGACTCCTGGGTTACGCAGCGCACATATTCGGAGTTTGACTCGATGGCCGAGCCTTTCGGCACGCACCAAAAAATCGGTCGCTCTACCACGTGCGCAAGCTACCCAAGGCTATCCTAAAGATACTTCGAAGGGGACCCGTTATTGCCATGTTCGAACGGTCTATCGCCCCTACTCGTAGGTCACCCAACAGGACATGCCATGACAGGTTGCGGGCCTCCATCGAACGTCAATTCGACTTCGCCCTGCCCACGAGTAGTTCACAATGGCTTCGGGTCGTAGAATAGTGGCTGAGGCGCTTTCGCACCCGCTTCCCTTGCGGAAAGACTCGCTTTCGCTACGCTTTGATACTCGCCACTACCTTACACTCCCTGGCTCTTGCTTCAAGAAGAAGGGTAAAACACTGATCCCTCTTGCGAGTTCATCTCTTCGCGCCTTACCTTCTTGTAACCACCTAGTTTCAGATCTTTTCACACCCACACGTGTGGGTTCTTTTCAACTTTCGCTCATGCTACTTATTCGCTATCGGTCTCTAGTCCATATTTAGGGTTGGAGTTTAATGCCCCCATATTCGCACGACGTACTCAGGCCGTGCTACTCTTTTTACAGCTCCTTCCACACCGCTTCCGCCTACGAGGCTGTCACTCTCTATGACCGCTCTTTCCAGAGCGTTCGGCTAATGGCGCGGATCTTGCTGAACTACATCTCCCGACTTTTGCAAATCGGGATTCGGCTTGCCCTGTGCCACTTTCACTCGCTGTTACTAATGGCATCTCAATTGATTTCTATTCCTGCGGGTACTAAGATGCTTCAGTTCCCCGCGTGAGGCCCGCACGCTTGCGCGTGCGCGATTCGGTCATCCCAGGTTCAACGGCTGACATGCGCCTACCCTGGGCTTATCGCAGCTTGCCACGACCTTCATCGCTACTAGAGCCTAGTCATCCCCTAGATGGCTTAAAAAATATTGCAAGTCAACTTCTCCTCAAATCAATTGCAGAAATGCAATCTCATATACCAAGCAAGAAAAGGCATAGGAGTTAGAAGAATCTAACAACCCTTTTTTCATCAAGCAAAAGCAGAGAGCTCGCTCTCAAAAAAGCCTTTAGAAGCAAGGTGTGCTCATCAAAGCACCAGCATATACTATGCTCTAGAAGGTTTATATAGATTTCCTGGGCTCGCGCTCCATCCATCTATCCCATACAAAGAGGTCGCCCAGGCTCAGAGTGTCCCTATCGCCCATTCCCGAGTCCTTAAGCGCTATCTTCCTCACCTGCTGGTCCGGCTCTGCTCGGAGCACGCTCTTTATAGTGAGGTCTATCTGAAGGTCAGCCCAGGGCTGGCGCTGCCGCGTAAGCCTGTCCAGGTACCTCACCATGTGCCCGTATATCTCTATCCTTCCGTACCTGCCAACGTCCATGACCACGCCGCCAACCCTGCTCGCCGCCTCGTCAGCAAAGTCGCGCATGTAGGTCCAGCTTGGCTTGCATGCATATGCCCTCTTGAGCTTCGCCTCCCGCCTGATAAGCGAGGCTACGTCAGAAGGGTTGAACTGGTCGCCAGCGGCGCGCTGCATGCTTTCGTAGAGCGACGCGCTGGCGTGCACCAGAGAGAACTCAGTAACTGAGCGGCTCGCGGCTTCGAACGCCATGCCTGACCTCCTGCGCACCTGGCTCAGGTCGTTGCGGAATGCGTAGAACATGTGCGGGTATCTCTCCTTCACGAAGCTCAGCTCGGTGCCCGCGTTAGGATACAGTTCCTCCAGCACCGGATCTATCTGCCTGCTACCCCTCATGCCCACCTCCGTTCCTTGTTGTGCTGAACAGCTGCATATCCTGAACAGAAAGGTAGCCTGATGGCTTGAGCCCCGTGGTCTCCAGCACCTTCAGCTTCACTTCAAGCTCTGCCTCGTGCAGGAGTATGCCCTTTATGGCAAGCGTCCTGACCAGCTCAGACCCAGGATAGTAACGCGCTATATCCTCGCTGGTCAGCGCGAAGACCACTCCAAGATAGACCTTGAGCCTGCCGTATGGCCCCAGCCCTTTCACGGCCTTCTCGCTCCTCACGCGTTCGAAAACTTGATCTATGACCGACCGTGTATCTACGCTCATGTCAACCCTTTCTGACAAACGCGGCAGAGAGTGGGAATTCTACCGCAGCTGAGGTAACGCGTATTAATGATGCCCTCGCAGCGTCGTCCTTTTCAACGCCGATGAGCCTGGTGATCACCTGGGCGACGAACTGCTCGTTTTGAGGGTATACCTCGAACGCGCAGGATATGGCCGATATTATGAATGCGTACATGTCTCTCCTGCCATTCGGTCCGACGTGGGCCGTCTCGGCAGAGACATCGCGCTCTATGCCAAGCAGCAGCGATTCCTCCACCTCTTTCTGCCCTTGGTTTGCGTATACGATCCTCCACTTGTCCTGTTTTTCTTCGCAGTACTCAAAATGGGCTACGCTGTCTGCGCGAGTTGTAATGCTTGAACCGCTAGGCTTGAGCTTCGCCGTGTGATCTTCTCTCTTCGCTATACCGAATATGCCTTCGCCCGCAAAGAGAAGCACGCGCCTCTCTATCGCATCTGATATCTTGCTTATCAGGGCTATGCTCTTGTTATGAAGGAATGACTCTTCGCGCTTGAAAGCGTCATACATGCGCGAATCGGATTTAGCTATAGCGCGTATCTCAGCAGGGCTGCTGTCGCACAATCGTTCGTACAGGGGATCTATTACTGATTTTGTAGAGTTGCTTTCCAAGATCTCCCCGACAATCACACTGGAGAATTCAAGTGATATAAAACTTTATATGTGGTTCGTCCAAAAGTTATGCGTAAGGGGTTTTCATGTCGGACAAGATAAGGTGCTCGCACATACTTGTGGAGAAGTTCTCGGTGGCACAGGAGCTGCTTGAGCGGCTCAAGAAGGGTGAGAGTTTTGCTGCTCTGGCGCAGCAGTACTCGATTGACGGATCAAGGAAGCGAGGGGGCGACCTCGGCGAGTTTGGAAGGGGGATGATGGTCAAGCCCTTCGAGGATGCGGCTTTCGCGCTGAAGCCAGGGGAGATCTCAGGAGTGGTGAAGACACAGTTCGGATACCACATAATAAAGAGGACTGCATAGTCCGCTTGCCTGCCACCCTGAACGCAATTCTTAAATAAGCAGAGAATAAGTACAGATTGGTGAAATGGGAGGGGAGAGGCGTGTTGGCGACAAGGCCGGCCGCATGGAGATTGAGCTTGATGCAAAACTCGTAAGGGGCACGCCTCAGAGGAACGCGCTGGGAGAGCTCCTCTACCTCAAGAGAAAGGCGACCGCCGTAGAGCTTACAGATGGCCTAGAGTCTCTAACACGTGAGTCCGGAGGCAAAGAGAACATGGACTCGATACTTGAGGACTTCGTGAAAAATGGGCTGGCGAAGTATGCCGATGGAAACAGGTACATGGCAACACCCAGGCTGGAAAAGATCATCGATGCGACATCGGGTTCTGTATACACTATGTAGGGTCGGCGTTTGCTGGAAGCTTGCTGTGGTTTGAGCGGTCCCTTTTTGCCTGCCCTAGCCATCTCCAGCGTCTCATTGCCGTACTCAAGCTCGTACTCCACGCTCACCCTTCGGTGCGGCAGTTTGCCCTTCGTGCGCAGTGGTATGAAGCCTATGCCTAGCTTCTCAGCTAGGGCTCCGCCTATTATGAAACCGCGAGCCTCTATCCCAGCGATGTAGTCTATGGTGCTGCCAGAGAATCGCCTGGCGAACTCGTCGACGCAGATGATGAATGTATCGTGATCTTTCAGGGGCGGAGTTATGTCCCTGAAGAGTATGCCTTTCTTCGGCTAGTCAGGTATGCCACGTATCCTTCCTTTCAGCCTCTCCTCGATTCCTTCCATGCGCCCCCAACATAACTTTAAAAGAAACGCTTAATAAATATACAAACCTATTTGGTTCGGTCGTATGCGCATCAAGAAGGCACCCGCGACTCTGGCCCTGATTCCTGACGGAAACAGGAGATGGGCGAGGAGCCACAGCCTATCGTTTTTCAACGGTTACAAGATGGGCGTGGAGAAGTTCATAGACTTCGCCGACTGGTGCAAGGATTACGGGGTAGGCAACATCACGGTGTGGGCCTTTTCCACGGAGAACTTCAAGAGACCCACTCCAGAGAGGCAGGCGCTGTTCAACATCTACAGGAAGGTGGCGAAGGACAAGGAGATACTGGAAAGGTTGCACCAGAACAGGACGCGCTTCAACGTGATAGGCAACATGGCCCTTCTTCCAAAGGACCTTGCGAATGCGTTGCACGATGTAGAGATGGAGACCGCCGATTACAAGGATAGGGCGATAAACATGCTCATAGCATACGGCGGAAAGGACGACATACTCTACGCCACGAAACAGCTGGTCAAAGCGGCGATAAAGAAGGGAATGAGGAACGTGACAGAAGCGCTCTTCAGGGCCTACATGATATCCAGCCGCGTTCCGGATATAGATATGGTAATAAGGACATCCGGTGAGGAGAGACTGTCAGGATTCATGCCTTTCCAGAGCGGATATTCGGAATTATATTTCAGCAAAAAACTATGGCCAGATTTCACGCGCAAAGATCTTGAGCGTGCGCTGTCTGAATACGACAGGAGGCAGCGCAGGTTCGGAGTCTAGCGCCAGTTCCTTGTGTTTCCCATGGCTGACTCGAGAAAATACATAACGCATTACGTGAAGTACTTCACAATGCAGGCGCCTAGCTTCACGACGCAGGTGCTCGTGCTCTTCCTGCTAGGCGCGGCTGCTGGAGGCTTCGCCGGAGTGCTGATACACATGCAGAGCGCCAGCAACGGGCTCCTGCAGGTGGTGCTCTCGGGCGTGAGCTCCGGAGTGCTTGTCATAAGCCTTCCGGCGCTGCTGACCGTTGCAGTGATAAAGAGCGTGAAGCGCAAGATGCTTGTAAAGCACGCGATGCTATCCACTCTGCTCATAACAGCTGTTTACGCAATACTCCTTTTCATCTGCACGGCGTCGTTCGCCTTCACGAAGAACGCCACCATATCCTACATACTGCTGATAGTCGTTAACGCTGGCATCTACGGGTACTGGCTCTTCGTAGGCAAGTTCATAATAGGCGGGCTTAGGAAGATGGCGCTTGTCGCAGCGGCGCAGCCCGTGCTCAACATACTCTTCTACATCCCGCTCGGAAAGTACATACTGAACTTCCAGGCGCCTCTCAACCTGACGCTTGTGCGCCTCTTCTCAGGCATGCTCGTCTTCCTCTGCGTCGGATACTTCTTCATCTACCTCATCGACAGGCCGTCGAAGAGGATGCTCGAGGCGAGCGGCATAAACGTCATGGTCTCGATGGTGAGCCAGTGGCTCTTCAACCTGAGCAACGACGTGAGCGTGCTCGGCCAGGGAGCCGGAGCGAAGCGCGACCTTAACATTGATGTGATAGCGATCAAGAACGGCGATGGGTACAGGGGCATATTCGTCAATCCCGACATCCACTTCGGACCGTTCCACGGCTCGGGAGGCAGCGTGGTGCCGCTAAGCATGGGGAAGATGCTCGCAGACAGGTTCGGAGCGACGCCATTCGTACTCCACTCTCCGGTGGACATACAGGACAACCCGATAAGCACGGTGCAAGCATACGCGCTCACTGGCGAGGTGGAGCGAGGAATAAGGAAGATGACCAAGTTCAGCACAGCATATGGCAACGTAGCGCAGGGCAGCGACGGCGTGTGCAGGGCGACAAACATAGGCATCGGGCGCGCGCACCTCTTCCTGCTCACGAAAGCCCCGCAGGTCACGGAGGACATGACGCGCGAGGTCGGCATGCATCTCAGGGACGTGGCGGAGGAGTCCTCGGGGCGCAACTCGGTGGTGGTCGATGCGCACAACACGCGTTTCGAGTCCGCAAGTGCCGATGAGCTCAATGGAGTTGGGATGGGAAGCGAGTACGTGGGCCGGTATGAGAAGGCGATACGCTCCGCAACCGCAAGGCGGTGGAACAGGAGGCTTGAGTTCGGCGCTGCGCACAGAAGGATAGCCAGGGCGCTCGGAAGCCCGAAAGACGTTGGCGAGGGCTTTACCAGCGTCTCCATCTTCAAGTTCGGGCGCAGAAAGTTCTGCATGATATACTTCGATGCGAACAACATGCTGCCGGGATTCCGGGAGAAGCTCGTCGCACATGTGAGGTCCAGATTCAGGATGGAGGTAGAGGTGTGCACCACGGACACTCACTCGCTGAACACACTCTCGTCAACGGCGCGCATGTCTCTGGGAAGGAAGACAAACGTGAACAGTGTCATTCCTTTGGTCGACAGCCTGATAAAGAGCGCAGCCGCGAACACCAGGCCAGCCACCTACGCATATAAGAGGATGAAGATAAAGGACTTCAGCGTCTGGGGCGAGAAGGCGGAGATGCTGATAGAGCGAACTGGCGCTGAGGTCAGGAGAACTGTCAAGTACGTAGGACCGTTCTTCGTGATCTTTGCGTTCATAGTAGCCGCATGGGTAGTCTACGTGGTCTGATGGACTCTCTGGTTCTCTACGCGATTGCGCTTCTCCTTTTTACCTACAGGGTGATGGCGACTCGGAAGAATGAGGAGCTTGTCTTTCTGGCGGTCTTCATGGCCGCGGGAGCCGCACTGGCGCTGTACGAGAGCGCGGACGTGTTCCTGATGCTCCTCGGAATACTGATATTCAACGGTATGGCTTCCACGTACCGCACACGCGACAACTATGCGTTCTCTGCGCTGGGCATCATCTTCCTGCTGCAGACCTTCTACATGATCAGCTTCGCCGCCCAGGCTATGCTTCTCGGCTTTCTCAGCGCCGCATATTTCTTCACGAAACACACAGAGAGGGCGAATGCAGCGGTTGAGGTGCGGAGGGACGTGGTGCAGCTTGTGCTCGGCTTTGCGTTCATAATTGCTTTTGCATTCTTTCCGCAGGCGTTCGTGGACCTGGCGCTTATCTCCTTCATACTGGGAGCATCGGTCGTGGGAAACTTCAGCGTCAGGCACGGAGAGCGGCGCATCTCCAAGATGCTGGACTCGTTCGAGAGGCACGGAGCCGTGCTCGGTCAGGGGGCGATGTGGCTTGCCGCGGGCGCACTGATGGCGATCGCGTTCCTGCGCTCAGGCATCCTGGTTGCGGTGCTTGCCGCAATCATGCTCGGCGACGCCGCGGCAACGCTGGTAGGCACCAGATACCGGAGGCCGTTGCCTTACAACAAGAAGAAGAGCGCGTACGGAACGCTTGCGTACTTTGCCGTGGCGGCTCTGGTAGCGTACCCGTTCGTGGGGTATGCATGCATAGCCATCGGTCTTGTGGGAGCGCTGGTGGAGAGCCTGCCGGTGCATATCGATGACAACCTGGATACCGCGGTTGCACTGACTGTCTTTGCAATCGCACTAGGATATCTGGGCCTGGTTGCCTAAACCCTTCTGCCCCTCCTTCCGCCAGGCCTCCTGGTGGTGTCGGTGGGTATGGGCGTGACGTCCTCTATGCTTCCGATCCTGAAGCCGCTTCTTGCCAGCGCCCTCACGACAGCCTGGGCTCCTGGCCCAGGGGTCTTGGGGCCGTGGCCTCCCGGCGCCCTTATCTTTATGTTGATGTGCGTAACTCCCTTCTCTATCGCGGTTGCGGCCACCTTGTATGCAGCCTGCATCGCCGCGTATGGCGATCCCTCCTCGCGGTCCGCGTCAACTATCATGCCTCCGCTTCCGATGGCTATAGTCTCTGCTCCGGAGAGATCTGTAAGCGTGATTATGGTATCGTTCTTCGACGAGAATATGTGTGCGACTCCCCAGCGTATTCCCTTTGCCTTGAACTTCTCTGCCGCTTCGGCTGCGGCGGCCTCGAACGAGACATTGCCCTTCTTCTTCTGTTGCTGCTTCTCCGCAGTCTGTTCCTTTGCCTTGGTCTCCTTCGCCATATCTACGCCTCTCCCTTCTTCGCCGATCCTCCGGCCTCAGCTGAAGGAGCCGGTGCCTCTGCCTGCGCCTGCTCTGCAGCGGGCGCGGTGGTGGCCGATGCCCGGGCAGCAACCGCCGCTACCTGGACGGGCTGCTCTGGCTGCTGAATCTTGAACGGTTTGTAGTATGCTATGCCTGCCTCCTCGCTCGCGAGGACGAGATGGCCTGGCGATGTCACGCGCTTGCCGTTTATTGAGATGATGCCGTGCGCGATGAGCTGCCTTGCCTGAGGGCTGGTCTTCGCCAGTCCCTTTCTCAGGACTATCGTCTGCAGTCTGCGTTCCAGAAGCGCCTCGACGTTAATCACCAGGAGGTCGTCGGGAGTGGCGTCGTTCTTCACTATGTTGTACCTGCTGAGCCTTGCTATTATGTCCTTGCCTGTCTGCTCGCTCGACCTGCCTGAAAGCACACTTCTGACATTCTGCTTTATCCTGCGAAGCTCGCTGTCCAGTATCCAGAGCTCCCGGAGGTTCTTGAGGCCGTACTTTGCCTTGAGCTCGTGCTCGCGCTGGATTCTCGCAGAGTCCCACATCATCGACGGGGTCTCGTACTTCTTCCTTATCTTTTTGGGCGCGCCCATTCAATCACTACTACTTCTTCTTCTCCTCTTTTGCCTGTTTTGCCTGCGGGGCCGCGGCTGCTGGCTGAGCGGCTGGCGCAGCGCCAGCAGCAGGCGCAGCAGCGCCCTCCTCCTTCGGCGCGGCTGTGGCTCCAGGGCCTCCTCCTGAAGGCTTCCTCGATGCCTTCTCTGCTTCCTGCAGCTTCTTCTTCGTGACTCCTACCGTCTCGCCTGTCCTTCCTGTAGAGCGGGTGTGCTGACCCCTGACTCGCTGGCCGTACTGTCTCCTGTAGCCAATCCAGCTCTGCAGTTTTATTGAAGCGTCCATGTCCTGCCGTATCTTCACCGAGAGATCCGTGCCAGCAAGGTGCATCTCGGCTCCGGTGTCGGTATCTTCGCGTCTGTTAAGCATATAGGCAGGCACGCCGAACTTCCCTGGCTCTTTGATCACGCTCTCAAGCTGCTCCAGCTTGTCTTCCTCAAGCGATCCTATGATGGTCGTGGGCGCTATCCCGAAGTTCTTCTCCGCTAGAATCGCGAGCGCGTTTGCCAGGCTGTGGCTTATGCCCTTTATGTGGCGCAGAGCGGCCACTACGTCATACTTGCCGTTGATGTCCCTGCCCGAAATCCTGACTATGTTGATGGCTTCGCTAGCCTTTGGTTTGCCCTCCTGGGCTTTTGGTGAATTCTGCTTAGGCTGTTGTGCCATTATACCACATCATCAGGGTGTGAAAACCCGGATGACACAAGTAGCATATCTATGTGCGAGATTAGCTATTTAAAGCTTGTTTAGCTTCTTGAGGAACGCGCTGTTGAACTTCTTGGCGAGAAGTTTCTTTGCCCTTTTGGCATCAACCCAAGCGAACCCGATATGCTCATCAGAGAGCTTGAATCTCTCATTCACAGTCAGGTCGCACAGGAAAGTTACCAAAAAGAGGGGAACCCTCTCTAAACGAACCCCAACCTTATTCGGCAGCATGACCTTTGAGACCGACGCGTCGAAAAGCTGGTTTATTCCCAGAGTCTTTGGTGAAATTCCCAGTTCTTCTTTAACCTCTCTTCCAAGCGCTTCTTCGACGTTTTCACTGGGTTGGATTCTACCTCCCGGTAGATCATAAAATGGTTTTGGTGTTTTAGTTAACTGGAACGTTGCGGTGTTAGCTTGCAGGACAAGAATGCGTCCTTTCTTGTTTCTGATCAGCGCTTTCACGCCGACGAAGAATCTTGCATTGCCCACAGTCTCAACTTTTTTACGCCAGGGTTGGGATTTGAACCCAAAAGGCTCCGAAGAACCATACGCTTGCAGGAATATTTTCCAGGCGTACGCGTTACCGGGTTCCGCCACCCTGGCACGCCTATAAGTAGCGTTGGCACAATTAAAAACCCGCGCTATTCATGTGCGGGCTGCTCCCTGACCCTATGCGCTTCAAGGATGACACGGGCCGCGTGTTCGGTGTTGTCTACCACTGCGGTGTTTGTTGTGTGCCTCCGCTCCACTGCCTCCTCCCACTTATCAACCAGCAGCAGCGCCCTGTCCTTTGCGATCTCCGCCTTCATGTTCACAGCCACGTGGGGGCTGTCGTCTATCAGCAGATCGAACCCGGCCTCTAGCTTCCTTATGCCGTGCATGTCATACGGTCGCGGATCGACCACTATCGCCCGCGCTTTCACGCCGTAGTGATTGGAGACCCATCTGTACAGCCCCTCGGAGCTCTCCTCCCCTCTTGCGCTCACGAAACTGAAATCGGTCTTCTCGTTAAGCAGTGTGAAGGTCTCCTTGCTAAAGGCAGGCGCTATCTCCCTGCCGTCGCGCTGCCAGAGCTCGTTGTAGATCTCCATGAAGTGCCTGTCTGTCGCGCCGGTAGATGACCAGTCGTACTTCCTTCCCACGGATGAGAAGTCGAACCCGAATCGCTCTTCCATCAGGCTCCTCACGGAGAGCGAGGTGCTTGCCGCGGTATCGTCTATGTCCATGCCGACCTTGAGTTTCCTGCCGTCTTTTGCCTTGGCTAGCTGAGAAATAACCAGATTGAGTGCATGTTTGCTTTCTTCCCCAGTTCCCATACATCAGAGACGCTTTCTAGATATATAAGTGTTGGCTGAGGTCATGCCACTGCGGCGTCGAGCATCTTCTTCACTTCACCTATTCCTATTGCGGCTATGAGTTTTCCGAGGCGCGGGCCTTTCTCCTTGCCTATTATGGCTGTGTAAAGGGCTGAGAAGAGCTTCCCTGCCTGCTCCTTGTTGTCTTCCGTGGCCAGATAGACGAGGTTGTGCACATCGACGTCAGACATGCCGGGCTTCAGCATCGACGCGAACTTTGTGACTAGCTCTCGGCCCTCGGTTATCTTCTGTGGCTTGACGCTGAAGTTGTACTGCTCTGGCTCAAACCCTCTCCTGAGCCATTCGGTGATGAATGGCGCCAGATAATCGACTCCTGGCTTGTCGTGCAGCATCTCGCCGACCTTGTTCCAATCCCTGTATATCTGATAGTTGAGAAGCATGTCAAGGAAAGACGATGACCACTTGAGACTTTTGATTGACAGTTTGAATGCGAACTGCTTCTTCTCGTCGGCCCTGTTTTCAGGCTTGGAGACTTTCGAGACGCGCTCTATGTCCGAGAAGAGGTCTATCAGACCTGTGCCTTCCGGATCGATGTTCTTGTTCTGTTCCTGGTTGGGGAGTATCAGCACATACTTAAGTACCTCTGGCGGGATCAGGCTCATCAGCTCGAGCGCACCCATGCCTATACCCTTGGATTTCGAGTACTTCTTTCCGTGAAGGAGCACGAAGCCATATTTGAAGAGTATGGGAGGTTCCCTGTGCAGTATCTCTCTGTGGATTGCGACCGCTGTGTCTGCGCTGCCCCCTCTGGTCATGTGGTCTACGCCGCTTCCCTCTGCGACTGAGTTGAAATGCGCTTGCCACGAAGGCCAGTGGAGGCGCCACTGCAGCTTGTACTTGTGGTCGCTTATCTTGGCCTTGCCGCGGTATCCGCAGCCTTTGGTATATTTGACATCGCGGTCGCACACGTATTCATAGCTCTCGTCGTCGTGACTTACAACGCGCGTGGTGGCTATCTTGCCGCACTTCTCGCACAGTGGCATGATTGGACTCCAATCCTTGAAATCCTCGACCTTCCTGAGCGATGAGCTGGCAACGACCTCCTTCACCCTCTCCTCCTCTTTGAGGAAAGTCCTTGCGAACACGTCGAAGCTTCCGCTTGAATAGAGTTCTGGAGATCTTACCAGCTCAAGCTTCAGCTCCATCCTCTTTATGATCTCAGTAGCCTGCGAGAGGTAGTGCTCGCCATAGGAGGGGTGGCAGCCCAGGGGGTCGATTACGTTTGAGAGCGGCTTTCCAAGCTCTGGGGTGAGCTGGTCTTTGTACTTCTCTAGTTCAACAGGTATCCCGTCGAAAGCGTCGAATATGTCTGCTATGAAGAAGAGCTTCGCCTCATGACCTCCTTCTTCCAGGACCTCTCTGAGCCCCGT
>JAMCYP010000019.1 GCA_023476545.1 Candidatus Martarchaeota archaeon
CTAAGTCAATCCATTATCCGCAGACATGGCAAGTCTTTGTCGTTCCTTTTGCGTCCACGAATATGACCTGACAACCAGCGTTTCCAGCTTTGTATGTCAGCATATTCGCAAACCTGCTCCAGCCTGCGTCGTTTATCTGTTTGCCATATGCACGTTCCGCCATTTCCTGTGCCTGCAACCTCTCCAATCCTATCAGAGAGTATGCGTTCACTAACTGCGTAGATGTCTTGTGCAGAAAGTCCGTCCTTGTGTTTTGGACTTTCTCGTAAATAGTGGCGACCTTTCTCTTTGCCTCAAACCTGTTCCTGCTTCCTTTCTTCTTGCCCGACAACTGTTTCTGCCTCTTTGCAAGCAGTTTCTCCCATCTTGCAAGATGTCGTGGGTTCTCTATCTTCTTCCCGTTGGAGAGAGTGGCAAAGGTCTTCAGCCCCAAATCAATCCCTATCTGTTCCTTGCCATTAGGCGTGAATGTCTTTCCGTCCTGTTCTGCCGTGAACACAGCAAACCATTTTCCCGATGATTCCTTTTTCAATGACAGCGTCTTTACTTTGCCCTCGATTAGTCTGTGGATTACCATATTGATTTCTCCGAAAGGCGTTACCTTCAGCTTCTTTCCTGTTATAGAGAAACCAGACTGCGGATAATGGATTGACTTAGCCCTGTCTATGTTCCTGAATCGTGGGAAGCCCGCCTTCTTCCCCTGTTTCCTGAGCCTGAAGCACCTGAGAAGTGCGTCGTTCAATCTGTGGGAGATTTCCTGAGACGATTGGGAATACATGCCCACGTTCTTCACCTCCGACTGCAATTGAGACCTCGTTGGGAACTTCCCTGTTTCTTCATACCTCTTTATCGCAAACTCAAGGAGGCAGTTCCACAGAGTCTTCGAGATGTATCTGTGCATGTCAAGGTTCTTCTGCTGCGCCTTCGTCGGATATAGTCTGAATTTGTATGCCCTCATTGCGTCCCTTTCTGCTCTGCGACGTATTTCTCTATCGTCTTGTCTGAGATGTGACCGTGCGTCGAGACAAAGTAACTCCTCGACCACAGCGTTGGAAGCCTTGTGCGGAGTTCCTCGAACTCCTTTCTGAGTTCGTGAGAGGTATAGCCCTTTATGTCTCCGATTATCTTGTTGGGTGTCAGAGTCGGACTGCCTTCTATGAACAGATGAACATGGTCTGGCATCACTTCCAACGATATTACCCTGCAATCCAAGTCCTCTGCCTTCTCCCTTATCAGTTGCCTCGCCTTCTTTGCGATGTCGCCGTCCAACACCTTCCTTCGGTATTTCGGACACCATACGAAGTGGTAACCCATGAAGTGGACTGACGTTTCCGAAGAGTTGTAGCCCCGTGGCATTTTCCTCATATATTATATGAACCTATGCTTATATAATACTTCGCCCTCGCTTTCATCCCACCGCTGAAGCATGTGGGATTTCTCGCTCCGAAGAGTTAAATAGAATTAACGTCATAAAAGAGACAGGGTATGGCGACGGGTGGCACTTCTGGTTCTCCCCGATCCGCGTGTCTTTTTGCCCGTCGCCCCTCCCTACTTGTTCTTGGTGAACTCGTCGAGCAGCACCGTAGCATAAGCTCCCTTGGGCAGCGAGAAGCTGAGGCGCATGCCCGATTCGGAACTGTTCGATGTCAGATCCTTGACCGGCGAGACAAGGGCTCTGTAAGATCCCTTCATGGCTAGCTCAGGCATCGACTTTATCGCGAACGCCTCCTTTGTGAGCTGCATGCGCTCCATAGATGCGGTTACGTACTCGCCGAGCTCCTCATCCTTGCTCTCGTATCCTACAAGCACCCCGAGCGGGAACGCGCCCTCCCTGTCTCTCTTTTCCACGTCGGGAAATCCATAGAAGTCTGACGCAGCGCATACAGCGCTGCTGAAGTCTCCACTCCTTATGCGCTGCTCAAGCTCCTCGTTGAAGATGCGGGACTGCACCGCGTGCACGAACATCAGCGCTATGCCGCGCGGCAGCAGCCTGAGCGCGTTCGCGTAGTTTCCAGGGTAGCGCGACAGGTAGTAGAGCACCTTGCGCTCGCCTCGCAGGTATCTCGGAAAGTCATTCAGGGCGGAGGCAAAGTCCAGCGTCTCCTTGAGCCGCGACCTTGCCTGGCTGACCCTCTCGTTGCGCTCGTTGGAACTGGAGGTAAGGTACTCCAGCATCGCGCTCTCGAAGTCGCCCTCGAGTATCGCCGCGCCGATGTCAGCGTTGTTGCCCCTGTCCCCGAACCTCTGCTGGCCGAAGTAGTTTGGCATGCGTCCGTTCAGCTCGCCTATTATGGCATCGGCGTTCTCCGGATGCGCAACGTCGCTCAGCCTCACCTCGAACGCGTTGCCGAGCTCCTCGCCCAGCTCTATCCCGTCGCTCCTCCACTGGCCGTTTATGCTTAACCCGCTGACGCGTATGCTGCCCATGTCGAAATCGGTGGTGTGGAAGACGCTGGCTAGCTGCACGCTAACAGACTTCTTGTCCTTTGAGCCCGCGTACGCCACAGACTTGCGCCCGTGGCCCATCTTCTTCGCTATGGCGAGCAGCGCGTCGATGGTGTTCCAGTCCCGCTTCTGCAGAACGAACGTTATGTGCTTGCCCTCCTTTGCCTCCTCGAGACCAAGCGAAGCGGCGTCGTAGTGGGTGCCCGGCTGCAGTATGCTGCCGCTGCTCGTTATCTCCTTGACCAAGAAGTCTTCGGGGCTCTTCTTAACGCTTCCCCCAGTGCCGGGCTGCTTGCTTAACGTCAGCATGAGACCATTTAAATAGGATATTAATACATACTATTCCTATTATTTAAGGGGTTAGTTTGGCGGAGCGCGCCATAGCAGAAAGACTGCTCTACAGGCTGATAAGAAGGCACATTGCGGGTACAACCATGAGCTCCGCGATAGAGAAAGCGAGGGAGCTCAACGATAGGAAGCTGCCGGTGTCGATCGCCTTCCTGAGCGAGAGCGCGCACGACAGCACCAAGGCCAGGTACGCCACGACCACATACCTTGAGCTGATAAGGAGGATAGCCAGGCTCGGGCTCAAGGCGAGCATACAGGTGCCCCTGGACCAGATCGGGTTCGACATCTCTGACGATGTTGCCGAGAAGAACGTGAACGAGATATTAGCAACAGCGAATAACTACGGGGTCTTCGTCTGGCTTGAGATACGCAACCACAGGTTCTCCCTTCCCGGATTCCTTCAGGAAACGAAGGGCGTGGGCTATGCGGTAAGCATCGACCACTCCGAAGACTACATACGCGCGAACAGGGGCCAGATAAGGGCGCTCAAGCTCCTCTGCACCGAGGCGCACTCGGCGGGCAAGGATGGCGGCAAGAAGGTTACCGGCAGCGTGGTGAACGCGGTAAAGGCGATAAAGAGCGCTGTGGTGCAGTCCGCGCCGGATACCTCGATGCGCTCGCTGATGAACGGAAGCGGGATGAAGAAGTCAGTCATATTCGAGATGCAGCTGGGCTACAGCGGCAAGAAGATGGGATCGCTGGTAAAGCGCGGGGCGCGGGTCAGCGTCTACGTCCCGTTCGGAAAGGACTGGGAGCACTACGCGGTCAGCAGGGCGCCAGAGAGGTACGCGAGATTCCTGGCCACAAGGATACTCAAGGAGGCGTAGAAGCATGCAGCAAGAGGACACCCACGCTGACACGGTCTTTGTAACCGGCGCTACGGGCAGGCTGGGACACGCGATGGTCCACGCGTTGGTGGGCTCGGGGTCCAACGTGAGGGCGCTGATGACCGCGAAGGACAGGGTGAAGAGCATGCGCCCCGGCACCATACCGTTCATAGGCAAGCTTGAGGACAAGGACGTGCTCGAGGAAGCCTGCGAAGGCGCAGACACAGTGTTCCATTTTGCGGGAGTGGTGCACGTGGCCAGGACGCCGGCGGAGGTGGTCATGGCCTCCAACGTCGAGGGCACGAAGAACATAGTCGAGGCATGCAGGAAGAAGCACGTGAAGCACCTCATATTCACAAGCAGCATAAGCGTCTACGGCAGGAAGAGGAACGGAAGCCTGACCGAGGACTCGGCGCTGATGCCATCGGACAAGTACAGCTTCAGCAAGATGCTTGCAGAGCAGGAGATAACGAAGAGCGACGTGCCATACACGATACTAAGGATGTCGAACATCTACGGACCGGGATTCGAGCGATCGTTCTTCAAGGTCTTCAGGGCGGTGAACGAGGGCAAGATGGTCATAGTAGGCAACGGGCAGAACCACGTCTCGCTGATCCACATAAACGACGTGGTGAAGGCGCTCATGCTGGTGAAGGACAACCCGCAAGCGTGCACCAACAGGATATACAACCTGGGCGACGGCTCAGTGTACACGCAGGAAGGCCTCGTCGACATGGCCGCTGAGTTCCTCAAGGTGCGAAAGCCGACAAGGCACGTGAAGGAGCTGCTGGTCAGGATGCTGGCGAAGGCGCGAGGCCTCGACAGCGACGAGTTGAGGTTCCTCACCTCTGACCGCGTGATAGACATAAGCAGGATAAGGAAGGACCTGGGCTTCACACCAGACATAGACATACGGACTGGAGGCAAGCAGATGGTAGACGACTTTTTAAATAGGGCTAGGGTGAAATAGGTTTTGGTATGGCGATGAAAATAGGGAAGGTTGAGAGGTACATAAACGACACCATAGCTAGCAAGGGCTCCATGCTCTTCATGCTGATAGACCCCGTGGACTACAAGAGCCCGCAGGATGCGATAAGGACAGGTGTGGACAGCGCGGAAGGAGGAGCGGACCTCGTCCTGATAGGCGGCAGCATAGGCGCGCAGGGCGAGCTGCTCGAGACCGTGACCAAGGGGATAAAGGAGAAGGCGAGCGTGCCCGTAGTGCTCTTCCCCGGAAACATCGCCACCATCTCCAGATACGCCGACGCCGTGTACTTCATGTCGCTGCTCAACGCGAGGAACCCTTACTGGATAACGCAGGTGCAGATGCTAGCTGCGCCGCTGATAAAGAAGCTTAGCATAGAGCCGCTGCCCGTAGGCTACATAGTTGTCGAGCCCGGAGGCACTGTCGGCTGGGTCGGCGACGTCAACATGGTACCCAGGGAGAAGCCGAGAATCGCGGCGGCTCTCGCAAACGCCGGAGAGTTCCTGGGGAACCGTATGATAATAACCGATGCCGGAAGCAATCCGCAGCTGCAGGGCTCGGGGCCCATACCCACCGACGTGATAAGCGCGGTCAGGAAGTCGATAACCGTGCCGTACGTTGTGGCAGGAGGCATAAGGACCACTGCTCAGCTCAGCACCGCGTACAGGGCAGGTGCCGACATAGTGCAGATAGGCTCAGTTCTCGAGGAGAAGAACGGCGGGACTAAGGCGCTTGTCTCGAAGTTCGCCAAGGTCACCAAAGAGGAGGGCAGGAAGAAGAGGTAGTGCGGCTGTGCAGGACAAGATTCGCGCGCTCTCGTCTGCGGAACTTGGCGCAGTAGCAAAGGAGCTGCAGATACTGGCGTCTTCCTATTTCAAGAGTTTCTATGAGCTGAGGCCGGGCTCGTTCCTCATAACCTTCTCCAAGGAACGGAAGGAGACGGCGGTGTACGTGAACCTGGCGAACACTGTGAACATCACGGAGTTCAAGGAGAGGGAGACGACTCCGACTGAGTTCGCGCTCGCGGTCAGAAGGATGCTCGACGGCAGCAGACTGGAGAGCATAGAGCAGCACGGCGCAGACCGCATACTTGTCATGAGGTTTTCTGGAAGGGAGCGCAGAGAGGTGATAGTAGAGATGTTCGGAAAGGGCAACCTCATTCTCACCAACGCAGCTGGCATAATAGAGAAGGCGTACACCTCCAGGGATTTCAAGGATAGGAGCACGAAGAAGGGCATGCTCTACGCGTTTCCCACGCAGCGCGGCAAGGCCGCACCGGAAGATGAATCGGAGAGGATAGCGGAGGTGAAGGGAGGCAGGTTCGCATCGCTCAGCAAGCTGCTGGACTCTCTCTACATAAAGGAGAGGAGCACGGAAGCCAATCCAGAGAAGGCACGGGAGGCCGAAGAGCTTAGGAAGAGCGTAGAGAAGCTGAGGAAGCAGGCGGACGAGATGCGGGAGAGGGGAGAGGACTACAAGAAGATAGCAAACACGATATTCGCACGAATGCACGAGTTCAACGAGCTGCTTGAGAAGACAAGGAAGAGCGGGGCGAGGAACGTTGATGAGCTGAATGGACTGACAGGCATAAGGGTAAAAAGGCTGGATGCGAAGAAGAAGACCGTAACGGTTGAGATGGACTGATCGCATGCAGATAAAGACGATAATACTGGGAACCGCGGGATCCGCGCCTACGCTGACAAGGAAGATGCCTAGCGTCGCGGTCATCTACGAGGGGGACGTGCTCCTTTTCGACTGCGGAGAGGGAACCCAGTTCCGAATGCTCGATCACAGGATCAACCCTGTCAGGGTCAAGGCGATCTTCATAAGCCACGCCCACGGCGATCATACAATAGGGATAGCGGGACTTGTGCGCACCATGGGGATGAACAACAGGAAGGAACCGCTCCAGATATTTGTGCCGGCGGGCTACGAGAAGGTGGTGCAGAGCCTGATAACATTCGACAAGGCGCTCATAGGCTACGAGATAACTGTCAAGGGAGTAAGATCAGGAAGGGTGTACGAAGGCAGGGACTACGAGGTGCTCGCGTTCAAGCTCAGGCACACCATACCCACATACGGCTACGTCTTCAGGGAGAGGACAAAGAGGAAGTTCAGGAAGGAGATGGCGCACAAACTAGGCATGAGGGGAGAGATGTTCTCGCAGCTCGCGAAGAAGGGCAAGCTAAAAGTCAAAGGCAGGACGGTCACGCTGAAGCAGCTCACGTGGGAGCAGGAAGGCAAGAAGATCGTTTACGCCACTGACACTAGGCCGACTCCAGACACCGAGAAAGCGGCGAAGGGTGCCGACCTGTTGATACACGAGTCGTCCTACAAAGCGGCAGAGATAGGGCTTGCGAAACAGAGGATGCACTCATCTGCAGGAGAGGTGGCGCAGCTGGCCAGGCGTGCTGGCGTCAAGCGGCTGGTCCTGACACACATCAGCGCAAGGCACAGGACCGACGCAGAGCTCCTACGCGACGCTAGAAAATTCTTTGCTGGAGCGGTAGTGGCCAAGGACGGCTACACTCTCGTTATTTAACTTTAATGGCGAAAGATTTTTGCGGAGGCATCGTCTAGTGGTAGGACGGCAGATTGACATTCTGCAAGCACGAGTCCGATTCTCGTTGCCTCCATGTTTGCTTTCCCTCGACAAGACAATGTCCGAATATCCCATAGCATTAGCTTCCATTTAAGCCAAGCTAGTTCGGTTTTCCAGCCAGATTCGGTATGGGAGCAGCGTAAAAAGCACCAGCTCGGCGCTCCCCGTGTCGCGCCTCGCTGCCCATTGCGCTGTAACGCTATCACTCTGTCTGTCGGGAGCGAGCGAGGGCTTCCCAAGAAGCCCGAAGCGAGCGCAGGGCTACGTCCCAAGCAGGACGCAGGCTTGGCAAGTCGCGTTACCCGAACCAGACCGCTTAAAAGGCTATCTAATTGGCTATCCGAACGTTCGGATGCCAAGTGGGGATTCTCATGCTGAAACCAGAGATTCGAGCGGAGATGCAAGACGTACAGGACAGGCTCGATTTGCTACTGCCGAAGATAGGCAAGCACAAGATAGAGCTTATCCAGCAGCACATAGCGAAGCATTGGGAGAAGAGGTTTCAGGGCAAGAGGCGCATGCCCAAGTATGGCTCGCTCAATAAAGGGTTTACAGAGCAGGAGATTGTTGCCTTCTTCAGAGCGATAGACAACGACAAGTTCAGGCTGCTGTTCGAGTATCAGGCTAATCTTGGGCTTAGGATAGGAGAGGCTTGCCAAGTGAACATAAAGGACATTAACTTCGAGACAAGGGAGCTAAAGATACGCACGGAGAAGGCCAGGACAATAGACACGCTGATTATCCCTTTCCCTCTGTTCAAGGAGACTATAGAGTTTGCGCAGAACAACGCTGAGCTGATACAAGAGGCTCAGGGTTATCTGTTCTTCGCAGAGCAGTCAGGCAAGCCTACGAAGAATCCTTACATAGCCGTAGACTACGCTAGAAACAGGTTTAGGCATTACAGGGAGCTGGCTAGGGTTGATGAAGTATATGATGTCAGCGATGAGATTGATGGCGTACGCACGCCGAGAAAGCTACACAGGCTTACCACCCATTCGCTCAGGCACTATGCAATAACGAGATTCGCCAAGCAGACCAATGGCAACCTCGTGCTTACTTCACGCTTTGCAAGGCACTTAGAGCCAAACACAACGATGACTTACATAAACACAGACAAGAGCGAGCTTTACTCACAAATCGATGCTATAAGTCTGAATAAAGTTACTGCATTAAGAAAAAGTTTTGATGACAGTTTTAGAGCAAGGTAAATCTAATTGCAAAAGATTATTATCTTTATGATAGTAGTCCTTTTGTGGTTAAATGAGTTGGTTTCCTTCTCCAGAAGAGAAAGCAAAAAAGGAGATTCTTTCAGAACTCCCGTCGAAGATTATAAAGAAAATAGCCGACGCTAACAATATTGATTACGACGACGCAGAGGAAGCAACGGAGGAGATAGTAGAAAACATGAGCTTGAAAGAAATACAAAATTATGCAAAAGGTCTCCAAATGCAAGCGGGCAGAGGCGTACAGAAGGTTAGTGAGAGAAACATCAAGAAAACCTTAGAAAACTGGAGTGTTGGAAGGTATAAAACAGAGAAGGGATACGAAACGGAACTTACGAATTTACTTTATAAAAAGTTTGATAGAAAGAACGTTAAATTTCAGAGCGGCGAAAACAACGTAGATATAGAAGTCTCGAACGGGAAAAAGAGATATCCGATTGAACTGAAATATAATTTTGACATGGGAGATCGTGACCGTGTGGTCGGTCAGCTAGACAGATATTGGAGAGAATATCGAAATAAAACGTTCTTAGTAATCTGCGGAATAAAAGAACACGATAATGGTTGGACAGAATTTGAAAGATATGTCAAACCTAAATTTAAACATAAAATGCATCTTATCGTGAAAAGTAAAGCCGAGATAAAGGCATAATCATTGCAGTGCGATGACGATGACTAAGAAAGAAGAAGACGAATGGCTAGGGCTAATTGCAGGAGGGACTGTTGGTGCATTAATTGCAGGTCCTGTCGGTGCGGTAATCGGTGCTGCAATAGGTCTGATAGTGGGAGCTGCTGACAAGAATCCCAAAAAAGGAGAATGAATGATTAGTGCAAACACTATCGAAGTTGCGGAACATAAGTTTCTGATAACGATGTTATTTGGAGTTTCTTATTTTTCAATCACGGGGCTTTGGATGATTTATTATTTTATATTCGCATATGCCGCAAATCCGCTTTTACAAATAGTAAATTCTGTTCCATTGAGTGGCGAGTCCTTTCTTTTCTTTTTTCAAGGTCTGCTAATTTTCTGTAGTATTTTATTTGGATTTTACGCATTAATCTTCATGCAAGCTGTATCGAAACTACAACTTGTTCTCAGAAAATACGTGGAGCATTTTTCATTAAAATACAGAATGCATATGTTTTTAGGCGCACTTTTTATTCTGCTTTTACTTGTGCCACCGTACTACTTGTTCGAAGCAGTAACATCCTCTTTAGAAGGAACAATAGGGTATAGCTACGTTACAAATTCTTTTATGAATAACACAATTACCAATTACACGTTATCGGGTTTCCATGAGATTGCAACGAAATCAACGACATATACATACACTGCTGGCTGGTGGATTTTCATTGTACTCATTTTATATACATTTGTGGAATTAGGAATTGCAGAATGGTTCATTAACGATACGTTCAAATTATATGGAAATAAGATACTTAATTGGTTGAAAACATGAAAAGCCAAGGCGGCATTATAGGAATAATTGTTGCATTAATTGTATTATTTATAATAATCTACGTAATATTCTTCTTATTTTTCCCTCAGTTCTGTACTGCCTTGCATAATACCTCACCAAACGCACCTACTATCTGGCCTTGTTAGTACTACAGAAAATATAACAAAAAGGTCGCCAATAAGAATATGATAAGTATAATCAACTCCAGCTTAATTAAATTTCTAAAGCGAATCTTTGAGAAATCGAACCTGTTAGCCTTTTTAACCTGCTCAGAGAGTGTTGAGCGTGGTCTCGTGCAAAAATCTCAGACATTTTTGTTCAACCAAATCATAGATTGCAGCACTAGCGAACAATTTATATTCTCAAATCGTTCCCTAGTCGTTGCCTCCATGTTTGCTTTCCCTCGACAAGACAATGTCCGAATATCCCATAGCATTAGCTTCTATTTAAGCCAAGCTAGTTCGGTTTTCCAGCCAGATACGGATTGTACCTGACAAAGATCTCAAGCCTTTCTTGCCTGCGGCAGCCAGCCTAATCGACGACCCAAAAGACTGGTTTTATCTTGCATGCGCGCTATCTCAGGACACGCTTATCTGGTCGAATGATGCCGGCTTTAAGGCTCAGAACAGGGTCAAAACGGTAACAACAAAAGAGCTCAGCCAGATGGTGGGAAATCTTTAGGCACAGCACATGCACTATGAGAATAGAGAAATCATATATCGTTGCATGTCTTTCGCTATACATTTTCCAATCTTGACCAAAAGCGGAATGGCCGTTGGCTCCGTTTCCCTGCTGCTTATCTGGCCCATCTTCTTCTGCTTTCGGAGCCTAGGACGCTGCCGAGTATCGCCAGGCCCGCAGTCTGACCTATGAGCACGAGAGGCCCCAGCGAGTATATGAATGTGAAGAAGTTGCCAGCCACTCCTGCGAGAGGTCCCTCGCTGACCACGAAGACCTGAGTGCCACCAGAGTAGAATACCCACACAAGCACGAACGCGGCTATGGCTCCTGCCACGAAACCCATCGTTGCCGCATCCTTCCTGTCCTCAGTATGCAGCCCCATCGTGTATCCGGCCACCAGCGCTCCTATAACAGGAACCCAGCCCAAGATTATCAGCAGCGCTAAGCCTGTGACTATTCCGGCTCCCACCCCCGCCCGCATGAATCTATCTGTGCAGCTACCCCTTTATACGCATTGGCATGAGGCGGCTATCTTGGTCTGCGCCTCTTCCTTGCTGGCTTCCTCTCTGCAGACCAGCGCGATCTCATCTCAGAGCCCAATGCCCCGCCCAGCGACGCCAGCGCGATCACCTCCAGCATCAGGGCCACCGGCCCGTAAGCGTACAGCAGGCTTATCGTGCTGTTGATAATTCCGGCGAAGGAGCCCACGCCCTGAACGAAGAACTCGACCAGCACTACGAACAGCACCCAAGCGACAAGTATGGAGCCCACGGCTCCACTGATGAACCCAGCCATCGCGCCCTCCCTGTTGTCTTTGGTGTGCAGGCCGGCTATGAAGCCCGAGACGATAGGCCCAACTATAGGTATCCAGCCGATAAACACGGTGAGCATTATGCCAGTGACTATGCCCAGTTCAAGACCGCGCTTCATAGAAGAAAGGTAGCGCAGATGGGTTTATACGGATTTTGGGTAGGCGCTTGGGCTTGCGGCCAGAGCCTTTGCCTGCTTCAGCACAGTAACGAACATCCGTTCAGTAAGCGTGCCTGTGTTAGTGTTCCGCGGGGATACGTGATATGAGGTGAGTATCGTGTACGGACCTGCCGCATATCTCTTTCCATGCCCGAAATCCCCCATGCCTGCGGCATCTATTCCAAGCCGCGCAAGCGCATACTCGAGCCACTTGTGGGCGAACGCGCCGAGCGGGATTATGACCCTCACTCCCTTCAGGGCGCGCATCTCGTTGACCAGGAAGGTATCGCTGCACCTCGCCGCCTCTGTCCTCTCGGGCTTGTTGTCCGGAGGGGCGCACTTCACAACAGCCGTTACGTATAGATCCTTGAGTGAGAGGCCGTCGTCCATGCTCACTGACTGCGGCTGGTTTGAGAAGCCGGCCTTGTAGATCGCATCGAAGAGGAAGTCCCCAGAGGGATCGCCTGTGAAGACCCTGCCTGTGCGGTTGCCTCCGTGCGCGGAGGGTGCGAGGCCCACAACCAGAACTCTTGCGTTCGGGTCGCCGAAGCCCAAGGCAGGCTTGTGCCAGTACTTCCATTCGGCGAACCGCTTCGCTGGCTCTACCGACTCCCTGTATCTTACAAGCCTGGGGCAGAGCCTGCAGGCTGCTATCTTACCGTATAGGATGCGGGTCTGCACGCGGCTACTTGCCATCGCTGCTATATATTGTTTAGCCTGACCTTCAGCTCCTCGCCGTTGAGGCGCGTAGTCAGCAGCGGTATCTTCTCTATCTGCGCTATCTTTATCGCAAGCTTGTCCACCTGGTCCACGTTCTGTATCACTACGAGCTTGGGCTTTATCGGCGCCACTCTTATGACCACCATGGGGCTCCTGCCCGTGCTTACCTGGTCGAAGACGAATGCCCTTTCTGTTGTGGTGCCGAAGAGCTTCGGGTACTCGGTAGGGCTTATCTCCAGTATGACCTTCAGGCTGTCCAGCAACGTGTAGCCGAAGAGCTTGACGGTGTCGAGCAGGCCAGGATTGGCCGCTATCTTCGCCTCGATCAATCGTGAGAAGTCCATGCCGCTTATCGGCGTGGAGAAGTCCTTGATCATGTAGAAGCTGCCCGTCTGCTCCTTCGAGGCGTTGAACTTCTCCAGATTCCTTGTGACCTCGCTTCCCTTCTGCTCGTCCAGTGTGAGAAGCGCCTTTACAAATCTCTTGATTATGCCTACGCCCGGGCTTGCGCGCCTGTTGCCCTCGTAGTCGCTTATCGTGCTAGCTGATATCTTGAGATATTTGGCTAGCTCTACTTGCGATATGCCGAAGAGCTCGCGCCACTTCTTCATCGCGCTGCCAGCGCTCTCTGCCATCGCGATCTCGCCCCCAATCCTCTCCTCAAGGCTGTCCATGATGCGGATTGGCAAAACAGGTTTAATAAGGTATGTGTCTAACTTGGGTTCGTCAGGTTCTGGGTGCGGGTGTGTAGGAGTGTATAGACTCGAAATGATAAGATTCTTAAAGCTTTGAACCTATAGCCTATGTGAAGGTAAGCGGATGAAGATGCCTATATTCAAGAACAAGAGCAAGGTTGTG
>JAMCYP010000024.1 GCA_023476545.1 Candidatus Martarchaeota archaeon
AGGAGAGCTCGAAGTTGGCAACATCGCGCAGCTCAGGTACCGCGTACAGCAGTTCCTGGGGGTCGGCTACGGGGTGCACCGCCCCGGTGAGATAGTCGACGCTGCTGCCTATCGTGCCGCCTGTCGTGATTATGGTCACGTTCGGCAGGTCAGAATTCTTCTCGATCTTCGCCTTCGGGAACTCGAAAGACTCCTTGGCGCGCACCAGCTTCTCTATCTTCGAGCCCCGGCTTATCTCGAGGCCGATGTTGTACCCGTTCTTCAGCTTGATCACCAGCGCCTTCTGGTCTCCAAACTCGGGTCTCGGGAGTAGCACGCCCTCGAAGGCCCTTCCCCCGGAGGTTATCCTTATGGTGTCTCCGGGCACGATGCCTTTCTTCAGCAGCAGAGCCTCTGTCTCCCTTGAATACATGTTGCAGACTTGGTTTCTCTATTTTAAATTCCTTTTGCAGACTGGTCCAAGATGTGTTTTTATACCTTCCACTCCATAGATACTAGATTAAAGAGTGAGAATGCATGCGATGCGAGAGATGCAGCAGGGAGATATTCAAGCACGTGGTCTGCAACTACTGCAACAGGAAGATAGGCCAGGAGTGCGTCAAGAGCTCGAAGAGGAAGACCAAGGTAGTCAAGCTCACGATCTGCAAGGACTGCTGGAGCGTCCTTCCGAGGCGCAGCGCCTACAAGAACGCGGAGCCTAACGTGCAGGTTGCGCCGCAGACTCAGGGCCAGGCCCGCTGACCTGTGGCAGCTTCTCTACGTCTATCCTGAGCGTCTCGTCCTCTATGTTGAACTCCTTCGAGTCCACACCCTCGGGTATGCCCTCCCTCAGCTCCTTTGCGTTAACGTCCTTCCTTATCTTGGCGCCGTTCGCTTTTACAACCTCGCCGAGCGGCAGGCTAGCCGAGTAGCGCACCAGTATCCTGTCGGTCTTCTTCATCTCCTTCTCCTTCCTCGCGAGCTGTACCCTTCGCTCGAACTCGCGTATCATGCCTTCTTCCCACAGCTCCTTGCTCATCTCCCTGTCCACCGACGCTATCCCGTGCTTGAACAGTATGGCGTTCTCCGCCTCGAGCTTCTGCACTATTGCAAAGTGTTCCGCCTTCACATCCGCTAGGCCCTTGTCTGTGTGCAGCGAGTAGTGGCCGCTCTTCATCACCGCCTTCTCAACCGTATCTGCATCCTCCTTCCTCAGCGCGTCGGCCACGGCTCCTGCCCTCTCCTTGAAGTCTGGCCCTATCCTGGCGAAGACAGGCCTGATCTCCCTTCCGAAGCCCTCGACCTTCTTGACATCGACCTTCTTTATGTTTGTGTAGTCCTCGATCAGCCCGCTCAGTCGCTCCAAAGCCTGCTGTGCGCGCTCGTCCTTGACCTCAAGGAGCCCGTGGGCTATGGGCCACCTGAGCTTTATGCCCGACTTCTCCCTGCTGTTCAGCAGAGCGGTGATGGCATCCTGCGCCACAACGAACTCCTCCTCAAGCGCGGGGTTTGCCGCTTTCTTGTCAGGCTTAGGCCAGTCATCCATGGACGCGCTCTCCCTGCTTCCGTACAGGTGGGTGTAGATGTGCTCCGTTGAGAATGGAATTATCGGTGTGGAGATTACGCATAGGGTCTTCAGCACGTACGCCACTAGATTTGCTATCTTCTTCAGCTCGCCTCTGCCTGCTCCCGTTGCGCGCTTCTTCGCCATCTTCAGGTAGAACCTGCTGAAGTCTTCCACAAAGAAGTTCCTCACCTCGTTCACCGCCGTGTCGAGCAGGTAGGCATCGAAGTTCTCATCGTATCTGGTAATCAGCGTGCTCAAGCGCGACAGTATCCACGCGTCTTCCGGGTGGAGCGCGGATGCACGCGGCCTCTTCACGTTCTTCATGTCTATTCCGGACAGGGCGGCAAGCTCCTTGGCGAGCTCGGCTGTGTTGTACAGCGTGATTATGTCCCTGTCTGCCTCTACCAGCTCGTCCTTCTTCAGCTTGAGCTCCTGCCACCTCGGATGGCTCGAGCACCACAGCCTGAAGCCGTCGGCGCTGGCTATGGCGAAGAGGTCGTTTGCGGTTACGGAGTTGCCCAGGTGCCTGTGCATCTCGCCGCCGAACTGGTCCTTCATCATGCCTCCTATGACAACCGTCTTGAATGGAGTCTTGCCGTGGTACGCTACGCTCGTGCGCATCAGCGTGGCGAACCATCCGCGCAGCTGCTCGTTGCTCTCGGTGATCCAGTCAGCAGGGAAGAGCCTGCCGAACTCGCCATCGCTCAGGCTTGCGGTATGCGCTATTCCTGCATCGTACCAGACGTCTATCACGTCGGGTATGCGTTTCATCTCGCCCTGGCACTTCTGGCACTTGAATACAATTCCGTCCATGTGCGGCCTGTGCAGGTCCTCCGGTTCCTTCTCCAGGCGCGCCCTCTCCGCGAGCTCCTTTGCTGAGCCTACGACCTCTATCTCTCCGCACGAAGCGCACTTCCAGATAGGTATGGGCGTGCCCCAGTACCTCTGCCTTGTTATCGTCCAGTCCGGCGAACTGTTTATTGCTTCTGCGAACCACTCTTGCCCTGCGGCCGGCTGCCACCTGACCTTCTGGTTCTGTTTCAACATCCTCTTCTTGATCCGCTGCACGTTCACGAACCACTGCTCCGTAGCGCGGTAGATCAGTTTTGTGCCGCATCTCCAGCAGTGGGGATAGCTGTGCTTGATCTCCCCCTGGCCAAGGAGCGCTCCCGCGGACTTCAGGTCATCAAGCACCTTGGGGTTGGCTTCCTGCGGCACCAGCAGGCCCGAGTATGCGCCCGCCTCGTTGGTGTATCGCGCGTGAACGTCCACCGGAGAGAAGACAGGCAGCCTGTACTCCTTGCCAAGCTTCTCGTCCTCCACTCCGTGTCCCGGGGCAACGTGCAGCAGGCCGCTTCCCTCAGATACGGTGACAAACGTCTCGCTTAGTATTATCCTGTGGTACTTCCTGAGTTCCTTCTGCATCGGAACCTTCTCCTCCAGGGGGCTCAGGTACTTAATGCCATCGAGCTCGCTGCCGTAGAACTCCTTGAGGACCACCGCGCTGCTCTTCATCACGTTGGCGAACTCGTCCAGGCGTTCCTTCGCAAGCACGTAGCTGGCGCCGTCGAGCTTCGCAAGCACGTACATCTCCTTTGGGTTTGCGGCTATCGCTATGTTTGCCGGCAGGGTCCAGGGAGTCGTTGTCCAGACAACAAGTCTCGTGTCAGGCTCCAGCTCTATCTTATCATTCTTTCCCTTTACAGTCTTGAAAGCGAGGAAGAGCGACGGGTCTGTATCCTCCTGGTACTCGAGTTCTATGCTCCCTCCCGCAAGCACAGTTTCGCAGTGCGGGCAGTACGCAAGCGGCTTCAGCCCGCTGTACACGAGGCCCTTGTCGTATATGCTCTTGAATATCTTCCAGCCCTTGTCCATGTACTCCTTCTTGTACGGGAGATAGACGTTGTCAAAATCGAACGATGAGCCAAGCCTACGGAGCGTCTCGGTGTCCTTCCTTATGCCCTGGTCAACGAGCTCCCTGCATGCGCGCACGAACGCTGCTATGCCTATGGTCTTCTCGATGTCCATCTTGGACTTTATGCCCAGGTTCTTCTCCACCTGGTTCTCGGTTGGAAGCCCGTGCACGTCGAACCCATTCCTGTCGTGCACGCGGAATCTCCGCTGCTTCTTGTACCTCACCACCATGTCCTTTATCGTGGTGACCCACATGTGGTGGGACGCGAGCTCCGAGTAGGCGTACGGCGGCCCGTCAAGAAAGTAGAACTTCTTGCCCTGGCCAAGCGCCCTCACCTTGTTGTCTATGTCGTGCTCCTTCCAGTACTTGAGTATCTCTTCTTCGCGCTCCCCGAGGTCTAGCACAAACACACCGAGCAATCAGGATTAACACTATACTTGCCAATATTATAAAGTTTATGTGCTATAGTCGTAGGATTTGATGCGGAGCGCGGACGCAACAACGCTGCTGAGGCTTCCACTCCTTGCTATTGTGATATACGCCATACTCGTGCGCGCGGGCGCGGTCGCCGTACTGCTCGCGCTGGCGCTGCTCTTCGCCTCCGATGCTGCCGACGGCTATATGGGAACTGACCACAGGCACACTCTATCGGACTTTGTCCACTACCTGCTGGAAGAGGCGCATCTTGCAAGGAAGAGGGAGAGGAGGAGGCCGACGCCCCCCGGCTACGCCGCGTATCTCGACATAGCGGTGGACAGAGTGGTGGAATACGGACTGTGGCTTGCGTTCACGGCGCTGTACCTGCTGCCCTGGTACGTGATAGTCATAGTCTTCATAAGGAACACGATAGCTGACGCGCTGGTTGTTGGCAAGAAGAAGAATTTCGGCAACATGAAGAGCGGATTTGGAAGGATAGCGTCGTCGCACATAAGCCGGGGAGCGTATGCGATACTCAAGGCGGTGAACTTCGGATATCTCGCACTTGTGGCAGTGGCAGCATGGCCGATAGGAATAGGCTACGTCCTGACCATCGGAGTGGTCGCCTTCTCGCTGCTCCGCGGAGCCGCGGAAATATCCGAAGCGCTTCGCTGATAACCTAATAAACTCTCTTTGTTTATTCCAAGCATGAGGCTGCAGACGGCCATAGAGTTCCTGACGACCTACGGCTGGGCGTTCATAGTGATCACGGTAGTAATGCTCGCCCTCTTCGAGACCGGCTTCTTCAACCCAAGCACCTATTCTGCGCAGTCGTGCGTGATGAGCTCAGGGTTCAGCTGCCTCAGCTTCTTCATCTACTCAAACGGCCTGCTCTACGCCAACATCCAGCAGGCGACAGGTTCCCCGATAAACGTCACCGCCGTAGGATGCAGCAGCAACACCGTCTCCGTAAACACGCAGGCTCCATACAACCCCCCCTCCAACCAGATATACCTGCCCATTGGTGCCAACTACACCTTTGCCATACAGTGCTATACGAGCACCGGTCCTGTCTCAAGCAACTCCCTTAACACCTTCTCTGGCACCCTCAAGATAAACTACACCGACGATATCACCTCCCTTCCCTCATCTGCCACCGGCGCCATCACCACCAAACTCACCTGATCACCAGCAGTTTTTCCCTCGAAATCCTGCAAAACTTAATAAACTGTAGTTCCTTCATATACATCGTGCAGGTCAGACGATGAACCCCGACGAATTCTACAACTTCGAATCAAAGATATTCTCAGAGCTGGAGAGCAGGCTCAGCCTGATTCCGGAAGAGGCTGACAGGGCGAAGCGCATCGAGACCATAGCCAAGTCGGTCGCGCCCGCAGCGTCGCCGGAGGACATAAGGAAGGTCATCGCCGATTCGAAGAGCTTCGACATACTGGACAAGTACCTCGACGACGAGAAGGTCGAGGACATAATGATCAACAACACGAGCAACCTGTTCGTCTATACTTCCGGAAGCGGCTACACCAAAGAGGGCGAGCGCGTAGCCAGCAAGAAGGACCTGGACATGCTGGTGAAGAAGCTGAAGATGTACGCAACCACGTCCGTATCCAACCAGAAGATATTCGACGTCCACCTGCCGAACGGCTCCAGGGCGAACATAGTTGACTCGCCAATGGGCGCAGATATAACCGTTAGGAACTTCAAGCGTGGCGCGCTGAGCATAATCGACCTGATCAACAACGGCGAGCTCAGTTACAACCTCGCTGGCAGGCTCTGGCTCTACACCGAGGGACTGAAGGTGAGGCCCGCAAACCTGCTGATCGGCGGCATGCCTGCAAGCGGCAAGACCACGCTGCTCAACGCCATGTTCAGCTTCTTCAGGCCCGAGCAGAGGGTGGTGGTGATAGAGGAGACCTACGAGCTCAACACTGAGACTCAGGAGAACACCGTGAGGCTGGAGACCAGCCCCTCGCTGCCCATGGAGGAGCTCGTGAAGAACTCGCTCAGGATGAGGCCCGACCTGATAATCATCGGAGAGGTGCGAGGCCCAGAGGCGAAAGACATGCTCACCGCGATGAACATCGGGAAGATATCGATGGGCACGATACACGCGAGCACCGCGAGGGACGTGATCACGCGACTCGAGCACTCGCCTATGAACATAGAGATGGACATAATACCGCTCATAGACGCTATAATCATAGTATCGCAGGTCAACGAGGCCACCAAGCTCGTCAGGAAGGTGACACAGGTATCTGAGATATCTGGATTGGAGACGCAGGTTCTGCTCTCCGACCTCTACTCCTACGATTACAAGACGCACAAGAGCTCAGACGTGCTGCCGAGCGTGACGTACAGGGATACCCTCGCAAAGCTCACCGGCTATACACCCACGGAGATAGTCATAGAGGAGCAGCGCAGGGGCAAGATACTCGAGCGCCTCAACAAGCTGGGCATAAAGGACCTGAAGGGGATAAACGCGTTCGTCAAGGAGTATTACCAGGATCCGAAGAAGGCGCTGGCAAAGATAGACCTCGCCAATCTGGGCACGCTGCCTTGGTGATTGCGCGGTGAGGCGAAAAGCCCAATCTGCAATGGAGTACCTCATGACCTACGGATGGGCGATACTCATAATCGCCGTGGTTCTCGGAGCCCTATTCCAGCTCGGCGTCTTCAACGCCTCTACTTTCGCCCCTCGGGCTCCGCCTGGCGCGTGCCAGGTCTTCAGGCCGAACGGCCCCGGCAACGCGCAGGTCATCAACCTAGAGGGAGTGTGCAATGGCGAACTGCCGCAGTACGTCTCAATTTTTAACGGGCAGAGTTACACATCAATCAGCACACAATGGCCGCCGTCTGATGTTACCTCGGTGCTCTGGTTTGAATCGAACGCTATCTCTTCATCTTACGATGCGACTCTTTTTGACTTGAATCAGAATGGTGGTTCCGCCACAACAATAGGCATATACAATGGGAATGTTGTGGGCTCCTATTGGGGCGCAGCTCCCATATCAGGAGGAGTGGTTAATGCAGGGAAATGGTATCAGCTTGCATTAGTCTTCAATACAAGCTCCACCACACAGCTACTGTACCTAGACGGCGCTTATATTGGAGAATGCGCATCATGCAGCATGGGTTTCCCAGAAAGAGGCTATGGGAATGGGCCAACCACTATCTATCTCGGGGAGACCTTCGGTGCCGGACTCGATTCTCCAGATACCAATTCGCTTGTGCCGTTGTCTGGAGGTATAGCAAATGTGCAGATCTACAACGCTTCTCTCTCAGCAAATGAGATACAGGCGCTTTATCTCGAGGGCATCGGCGGCGCACCCATCAAACTCTCGAACATTGTGGGCTGGTGGCCGCTCAACGGCAACGCGAACGACTACAGCGGAGATGGAAACAATGGGGTACCCAGCGGGGTTACGTATACGAACCAATGGCTAACTGGATATACTCCTCCGTGATTACGGCAGGTAGGCCTTGCTGTTTATCTTCTCCTTTATGTACTCGCCCACGAACGTGAGGCTCGGTCCCTGCAGCGCGTCCTGCTCCAGCTTTATCTTGCTCTTTATCATGCGCTCCAGCTCGACCACCCACTCCTTGTGCTTCTTTATCCACTCGTACTGCAGCATCTCCTGCGCGCGCTTGAGGTCTACCTCGCTCGCCTTTATGGTGAGCTTGTTCAGGAACTTGTACTTGTCCAGGTCGCTTATTGTCACTCCGAGGAACCTCGCCTCGGGGGTGGCGACGTCGCCGCCTATGTACGCGAGGTTTATGCTGCCTGTCTTTATCGTCCAGTAGATGTACCATCCCCAGGCGTCCGAGTCTGTGAATACGTACACCGGCAGTCCCTTGTCCGCCAGCTTCCTGATAAGTCTCCTTGTCCCGCGCGTCGCCTGGCCCTGCGGCGTAACGAGTATGCAGTTCTCCTTCCTCCAGAACTTGTCCTCGTTGAGCCTCTGCCATATCGCGTCCTTCTCCACCACTATGACATACCTGGCCTTCACGTCCACGAACTCGATCTCGTTGTCGACGTCGCTGGGTATGGACCAGCCGGTCCTGCCGGTCTTGCTGCAGTCCATCTCTATCCGCTCGCCTCCGGAGGTGTCTACGACCTTTATGTTGCCTGCAAGCACCCCCCTTCGCGTCGCGTTCAGGTTGAGCTCCTCCCTCTTCACGCCTATCGCAACCTCGAGGTCCTCTATGAGCGGGTTGCTCTCAGCCTGCTCGCTGAATATGCTCTCGTCAACATCCTCGCCGAGCGAGAACTTGAGCTGGTAGAACAAGCCTCTTATGCTTGTGTGCAGGTCCTCTTCCAGGAACTTGTGGCACTTCGCTGCTATCGCCATGGTCTGCATGAACTTCTTGCTCTGGGCCACGTTGATGAACGTCCTCTCCTCCTGTGCGCTGCCGAGCTTCAGGTAGCCGCCCTTCTTGTCGAAGACTATGTTGCTCCTGGTCCTCGCCGAGGTCACGAACCTGGGGTTCTTCCCCTCCTTTATCTCGTATACTACGCTCTTTCCGAGGTCCTCAAGCTTCTTTATCGCCGCCTTCTCCTGCATCTTATTCACTTCCCAGGTTGCACGCCCCCGCCTATGAGCAGCGGTGCCCGCTCCTTGTAGTCAGCGCCCAGGTACCTCTTCAGCTCGCTTATTATCTCGTTCCTCCTCTTGCTTCCCTTGAGGGCGTAGCCAAGCACATCGGCTATGTTCCTCACGTAGAGCAGCTTGATCTTCTTTGCCTCCCTCTTGTCAAGATAAACGTCCTCCTTGTTGCTCTCTGGTATTATCACGTACCTCATTCCGGCGTCTATCGCGGCCCTCACCTTCGCAGTGATGCCTCCTACGGGCAGCACCATGCCTCTTACAGAGAGCGAACCCGTCATTGCGGTGTCCTGCCTTACCGGTATGCCCTCAAGCGCCGATATGACGCTGACCGCTACGGAGACGCTCGCGCTGTCTCCCTCCACTCCCGAGTACGTCTGTATGAACTGAACGTGAATGTCGTAACTTGCTATGTCGCGGTGCATGTGCCTCTTTATCACTGCGCTTATGTTCTTCACCGCCTCCTGCGCTATCTTGCCGAGCTTGCCCGTGGCTATGAGCTTGCCCTCCGCCCTCGAGCTTGCGGGCGTCACCTCGGCCGCTATGGGAGTGATGATCCCTGTAGCGGTGCTGTCAGTTCCCATCACCGCCAGCCCGTTCACCCTGCCTATCGCGTAGCCTGATGTCGAGAAGACCTGGTAGTCCTTCGTGTAGTCCAGGGCCTGCTCGGCATACTGCGCCTCTATCGGCTTTGTCACTCCAAGGGCTTCCAGCACATCGTCGCTCGTGACCGCCTTTCTTCCACGCTCAACAGCGATGTCTCCCGCTGCGCGCACCAGCCCGCCGAGATCCCTGAGTATTAGCGTGAGCCTGTGCTTGCGGCCAGCGCGCCTTCTTGCATCGTCTATGATCTCCATGCACGCGCCGTAGCTGAACGGAGGTATGCGCGTGTCCTTCGCTATCTCCTGAGCGATGAACCTGACTATCTTCTCCCTGTTTGCGTTGTTGTCAGGCATCGTTGACTCCATGTAGACCTCGTAACCGTATCCGCGTATCCTTGACCTGAGCGCCGGATGCATCCTTCCTATGTCCTGCAGGTTGCCCGCGGCAACAAGCAGAAAGTCGCTTGGTACCGGCTCCGTCCTGACTATGGCTCCGGAACTGAGTTCGCTCTGTCCCGTTATCGAGTACTTCTTCTCCTGCATCGCGGTGAGCAGCTCCTGCTGTGACTTCGGTTCAAGGTCTGCAACCTCGTCTATGAAGAGCACTCCCTTGTTTGCCCTGTGCACTGCGCCGCTCTCGACTCTGAGGTGTGCTGGAGTGCCGAGCCCACCTGACTGCAACGGGTCGTGCTTCACGTCTCCAAGAAGCGCTCCTGCCCGCGATCCCGTTGCGTCTACGAACGGGGCGTGCTCCATGCCAGTGTTATCGACTATCAGCTTTGGCTCGTTGGACTCGAAGAATCCAGGGAACATGCCCGCTCTCCTGAAGCCGCTGACGAATATGAAAGCAGATGCGAATATCAGAACGCCTAGTATGACTGCGGCGAGAACGAGTATCTGGTAGCCCTGCAGGAAGCTGCTGAGCGCAAACGCCACAAGCAGTATGACTATCAGGGCGGTTATCGGCACAACGCTGTTCTTGCTCTGCGGCGCATCCACCCTGCCCCTGAGCTTCTCCCTCTGCACTATCTGCCTTCCCTGTCCGTCCCCAAGAGGCTTTGGCTTCTCGCCCGGCTTGAGCTCGGTCTTCGGGTAGGTCTTCACCACCTTGACCTGCGGCCTGTTCTCGTCGTTTGGGTTCTTGTATACGAGCACGTCCTCAAGGTCTGCGACGGGCATCAGCTCCGCCATCGCCTGCGCGAGCATCGTCTTGCCGGTTCCCGGGCTGCCTATTAGCAGCACGTTTCGGTGCTGCTTCGCTGCCTTCTTGACTATCTCTACCGCCTTCTCCTGGCCGATAACCTGGTCGACCAGCTTGCTCGGCAGTTTTATTTCAGCTGTGCTAGAGAATTTTTTCATAGAAATGTAGCGCCTTGTATTCTGTATATCATAGTTGGTTAGGATTAATATTAGTAACTTTTTGTGCAGACTTTGCAGACGTGGGAGGCCCGTGGCAGATAGCGGAATAGCGGAAGGCACAAAAAAATTGAGCATGAGGCGTTTAGAGGATGGGGAATAACGGGTAAAATACGCTCTAAACGCTTGATAGGAACTTACGGCGATGATGTTTATATAGGTTTCTTGGACCCGAGCCTGCGAAGGCGGAAACGCACGAGCGTTGAAGATAAGGATTAAAAGATGACCTGCATCAATAGCTTTGAGCCAATGGACGTTGAGACCAAACTGGAGCTGGTGAAGGGATTCGCGGCCGAGATAATAACCGAGCCGGAGCTCCGCAGCATATTCGAGACCAACGACCATCCCGCCGCATACGACGGATTCGAGCCATCGGGCATAGCTCCGATACACTTCGGCCTGCTGCGGGCCAGGAACCTGAAGAAGATGATCGAGGCAGGCATACACTTCAAGCTCTACCTGGCGGACTATTTCGCGTTTCTGAACGACAAGCTCGGCGGAGACCTTGACAACATAAGGCATGCCGGCGAGTACTTCGTCGAGGTCTGGAAGGCGTGCGGAGTTGACACCGGCAAGGTGGAGATTGTCTGGGCCAAGGACCTGATGGACGGGATAGACTACTGGGACAGGTTCATGCGCGTGGGCAAGGCCATAACGCTCGAGAGGATAAAGCGAGCGGTCACGATAATGGGACGCAAGGAAGGCGAGCTGATATCCGCTGGGCAGCTCTTCTATCCCGCGATGCAGGTCACAGACATCTTCCAGCTGCCAGTTGACATCTGCCAGCTCGGCATGGACCAGCGCAGGGCTAACGTGCTCGCAAGGGAGGTGTCGGAGAAGTACAAGTGGCCGAAACCCGCAGCTGTGCATCATCCGCTTGTGCTCGGGCTGCAGGGCATGCCTCCGGGCAAGAGCAGCAATCCCGACGGCATAATCGAATACAAGATGTCGAAGTCGAACCCGAAGAGCGCGATCTACATGCACGATTCGTACGAGGAGATAAAGACGAAGGTTGGCAGCGCCTACTGCCCCGAGAGGGTGGTGGAGGGCAACCCGCTCTTCAACTATCTCGAACTGATACTGCTCAAGGACAAGAAGGAGAACATAGTGATAGACAGGCCGCAGAAGTTCGGAGGCAGGCTGGAGGCTGCTGACTACAACGAGCTTGTGTCGGTCTACAAGGCGGGCAAGCTTCACCCATCCGACCTGAAGTCCTTTGTCGCTGACCTTCTCGAAGAGGAGATAAGGCCGGCGCGCGAGTATTTTGAGAAGAACAAGCGCGCAAAGGAGCTCTACGAGGTCGTGAAGAAGATAAAGATAACCAAGTAGGCCGCGCAGCGCTAGCTGAGTCCGATCAGCACCGTGCCTATCGTTATCAGGAAGATTCCGTCCCAGCGGAGCAGAGGCACAGCCTCGCCCAGGAAGAGGTAGGCGATTACGCTCGCGAAGATGTAGCTCAACCCTGTGAACCCGTATGCCCAGCTCAGGTGCGTACGGCTGAGCACATAGAAGTAGGAGATGGTCGCTATGCCGTATACGATCATGCCCAGCGCGACAAACTCCACGAGGGCGCGGAAGTTGCCCGTCACTCCTATCTTGAAGAAGAGCTGGCCCGCGGCTCCGAGCAGCGTGCTGAACACGAGCAGCAGCACGAACACAAGTTTCCTATCCTTCATATCTGCACCGGGAAGGTGAGCGATATCACAACTATGCCCACGCGCATGAACCTGTCCCAGTAGTC
>JAMCYP010000008.1:0-10683 GCA_023476545.1 Candidatus Martarchaeota archaeon
AGCTCTGGGGTGAGCTGGTCTTTGTACTTCTCTAGTTCAACAGGTATCCCGTCGAAAGCGTCGAATATGTCTGCTATGAAGAAGAGCTTCGCCTCATGACCTCCTTCTTCCAGGACCTCTCTGAGCACCGCAGGATACAGGAACTCGCACACAGTTCCCATGTGCGCGGGTCCGCTTGTCGTCATCCCTCCAGTAAGTACATACGGAGCCTGCTTCTCTTCGAGTATCCTACTTGCCAGTATCTCTGACCAGTGCATCTCCTTCAGTTCTTCCTTGCTCTTTTGCTGCATGCAATCACGTGGGCCCGGCGGGATTTGAACCCGCGGCTGTCGGCTTAAAAGGCCGCTACTCTGGCCAAGCTGAGTTACGGGCCCGTATTGAATTTTGCTATCTATCTTATAAAACTTTGATATATAGAATGAGACAGGTGATGGAGTGGCAAAGGACAGTTCGCTGAAAAAGAGGATGCTGGCCGAGTTCATAGGCACGTTCCTGTTCGTATTTG
Organism: Candidatus Martarchaeota archaeon; assembly: GCA_023476545.1. Lineage (GTDB taxonomy): Archaea > Micrarchaeota > Micrarchaeia > Micrarchaeales > CABMGC01 > JAJYVH01. The sequence continues at coordinate 506 of JAMCYP010000008.1, forward strand.
TGGGCGCTGGCTCTGCGGTTGCGGCGCAGTCATTCGCTCCTGGGAATGCAGCGCTGCTCGTGGCGGCGCTGGCGAACGGCATTGGATTGGCGATGGCGATCTCATACGCGCTAAACACCTCTGGTGGCCACATCAATCCCGCGGTCACTATCGGGATCTGGGCTGCCAAGATGATAAGGGGAATCGACGCCATAGGGTACATAGCTGCGCAGGTGGTCGGCGCGACGATCGCCGGTCTTGTGCTTGTGTGGCTGCTTCCAGCCGCGCTTGGAGGAGCCGCAAACTACGGGGCTCCGGCGCTTGGTTCCGGCACGGGCGTGCTGCAGGGAATAGTCATCGAGGCGATAATGACATTCTTCCTTGTCTCCACGGTGTTCGCAACCATAGTGGATAAGCGATTCCCGAAGTTCGGGGGCTTGTTCGTAGGGCTCGTTGTGGTGGCTGACGTGTTGATAGGCGGCCCGTTCACGGGAGCGGCCATGAACCCCGCCAGGGCCATAGGGCCGCAGCTCGCGGCAGGATTCCTGGCCAACTGGTACGTCTACTGGATAGGCCCTATAGTCGGCGGCCTGGTTGCCGCGCTAATCTATAAGTACCTCTTCATGGACAAGAGATAGGAGAGGAAAAATGATAAGCGATATGTACAGCATAGCTGTAGTAGTATCTGACGGGAAGAAGGCACTAGAGTGGTACAGAGATAAGCTTGGTTTTAAGGTAGTAAACGGTGAGGGACACTGGATACTTGTAGCGCCAAAAGACTCCGGCACAGCAATCCACCTCTGCGAAGCGGATCAGACGGAACCCGGAAACACAGGCATCAGGTTCTCTGTGGATGACGTGGACGCCACCTTCAACGAGCTGAGCGCCAAGGGGGTTGAGTTCGTGCACGAGCCAGAGGAGAAGTACGGGACTAGGCGCGCCATGTTCAAGGACCCCGACGGCAACGAGTTCTGGCTGTTCCCTCAACAGGCATAGGAAAACGGAACTTAAGCGCAACGTTTCAGAAAAGTGCACGCAAGTTTGCGAAAATGAAGTCCGCTAGGGGGTAATCGGGGGAGAGATTATGCTTTTTATTGCTATGTGTGACAATTAATCTCGTGAGAATATGACAGAAGCATATTGCGTTAAGTGCAAGCAGAAGAGGGAGATGAAGGACGCCAAGCAGGTCACCATGAAGAACGGAAGGAAGGCGACCACTGGCGCGTGCCCTGTCTGTGGCACAAAGATGTTCAAGATTGGAGGCTAGATCAGCCCAAGCTTGGATTGTAGCGCTCGATAACACAAATCAATAAATACACCTAGAAACCAGCATGTCTCTGTGAGGGTATGAAGGAAAGTGTTTCTGCGTTGAGGCGCTTCAGGGAGATTGAGAAGCAGCTAGAAGGCGCGTTGAAGGCGATGAGCAGGAGTGGCTCAGACTCAACTGCGTACGAGCTAGGCAGAGTTGCAGACGCATGGCAAGAGAGCGCGGGCGGGCTTAGCGAGGAGGACATCTTTGAAGCCGTGTTCGGCTCGGAGCCGGTGTTTGGTCTCAGGAAGGAGCTGAAGAAGGTGTACGGCATAGGCACAGAAGATGCCAAGGTTGTCGCGGAATGGCCAGAGTATACCCATGACATGTACCTGTTTGGCATAGTGCCGCCGAAGGAGGTTCTCCGCGATAAGAACGAGGATCTCTCAATAAGGCTCTTCGGACAGATGAGGGGCAAAGTTTCCACGATACAGAAGGAATGCCGCGCTGCAGGAGTGCAAAAAGGAATGCTGCGCGCAGCCTGATTGCTAGTGGTTTATGTTTCCGAACGCCTTGTCAAGATCCTCCCTTGAAGCCGTGATCCACGGCTTCGACGCTCCTATTCCTATCTCATAGCGGTCTGCTTCGATACCTTCGACCACCGCATCCGCGACCTCCGCAGACGAGCTCATCCATTCGGCCTTCTCTATTGGCTTTCCTTTCAGCTCGGTATCATAGACCGTCGGAGGGACCACCTCAAACACCCTGATTCCCTTCTGCTTGAGCTGATGCCTCAGCGATAGAGAGAAGGAGTGCATCGCCGCCTTGGTGGCGCTGTACATGGGGAACGATGCCAGCGGCACAAACCCGAGTCCCGATGAGATATTTATTATTGCCGAGTCCTTACGCTTCATCAACGGGATTATGCTTGCACTAAGGTAGACCTGCGCCTTGAAGTTTATGTCTATCTCGTCTTCGTTCTTCTCCAGGTCTTCTAACCCTTTGGTGAAGTCTATGTTCCTCTGTATGCCTGCGTTGTTGACCAGAAGGTTGATATCTGAAAAGTCTGAGGAGATCTTCTCCAATAGCTTCTTGCGGTCAGCGGCATTAGATATGTCGCACCTGATCGTGTGAAGTCCGGGCAGCTTCTCTCTTGCCTCGTTGAGCTTGTGCTCCCTTCTTCCGCAGATGATTACTTTGTTTCCGAGTTTGCTCAGCTTCTGGGCAAGCGCGAAGCCTATGCCCGTTGCGCCTCCAGTTATAAGGACAGTGTTGCCGTTAGTTTTCATCTTTCTCACCAAACAGGACATCGGGTGCACATGATGTGCGTAAGGCGCATCTCCGACAAGGAACTATGACGTTAACTCTCTTTTAGGTACAGTTTTGTTTCGTCAGCCTTAAACTCTGCGCTTTTATGCGCGCCGCTGCAGAATGGCTTCTTGACCGAGTGCCCACACCTGCACAGAGCATATTCAATCTTGCCATCTATCTTGACAAGCAATGGGCCATCCTTAGTAAACTCAAATTCTACTTTTGCCATAACCTCACACCGATACTTCTGCTTAACATTCTTAAATACATTCGGGTTACCCTATCTGCTTGCTGCGCAAGACCAGACGATTACATCGCCCGAAGCAGGCGATACTATGAGAAGTCCTACGCCCATTCGTTTTGGGCATAGTCTCACAACATTACTTTGACTTTATACTCCTTCTTTCCTTTGCAAGCCTTTCCTCAGCTAGCCATTTTATGAGTCTCTTCCACTTTAGTATTATCGAATCCATCATTACAGTCTGTTCTGCATTCATTTTATCAGCTCTGAGATGATCTCTTGCAGAGATTCTTCTGTTATCCTATTTTCTGCGATGTCATATAAAACTCTTTCCATCAGGTGCTCGTCAGACTTGGTGTGCTCCAGCTCTTTTCCGTTCTTTTTCAGGAACAATTCCATTGCTACAAATGCGGTTCGTTTGTTTCCGTCCACGAAAGGATGGCCTGTCACAATTCCCTCAAGGAGTATCGCGGCTTTCTTGGTCAAAGCCTTTGCGTTTCTTGCTTTGTCTAAGGTGAAATCGAGATTGCCTTGGTTTATGAATTTCCCATCGCAGCCTATCTTCTTGTTTATCTCTACGATCTCTTCGGTCGTCGGATACAGGATTTCCATCAATTGACTACCGAATCAAAGAATAAAAGCCTGCATTTTGTGAGCGGGGCATAGAACCTCAGAGGAAGTTGCCAAATATAGGGACTGTACCTCGGGTAATTCTGTAGACGACAAGATGTGTTAAAATCAACAGGACGCCCGAAGCAGGCGTGCCTGCCTTTTGTTTGGCGCCTTCAGGATATACTTGATATGACTATTCTTCCCTTTGGTCAACAAATCCGCCAGTATACTTCGCCCAATATATTCTTGCATTGTTCCTTAGAATTTCTTCCTCTCCAGAGAACACATCAAGCTTTCCAGTCCAGCTATTCTTATACTCGAGCGCTCCTTCTTTGAGACTTCGTGGACCCCTAAATGGATTGCTCCCGTCATCAGTCCTCAAGGCCTTCTGCAGGAATCGATATACACCTTTAACATCAGATTCGGTTTCTGAAACAGCACCATAGTAAACCATCATCCAGAAGGGTTTTTCTTTGTAGAAGATTACCTCTCTACCACCATATGGTTCTCCGCCAAAGAAGTTATCGTGATATTTCCAATCTCCTCGTTCGTAAGTTATAGTTGTAGACCCGTCTTTCTCCTTCGCCCATGCTTTAGTGTTATCTGCTGCATAGCCGCTAAGGTTAGCCTCATTGATAAACTTGCGCAGTTCTTCCGTCTTATCGACCTTAGCAACTTCTTTTGTAGGCATTTAATCATTCAGTATTAGGGGATTGAACTTTAAATAGTCCGCCCGAAGCAGGGGTCGGACCTGCGACCTACTGGTTAACAGCCAGTCGCTCTACCACTGAGCTATTCGGGCACGTGAATAAATCTCTCGCTAGCAAATAATAAGCCTTGCTACTTTGCCGGCTTCTTCAGGAAGGGAAATGGCTCCGCAAGGTTGATTATCTTTGCGTACACGTACGCGTGGCCCTCCATCCTGTCTGAAAAATCGAGCACGTTGCTCCTGTAATCGTATCTTGCGAAGGTACCGTGCTTCGCGCTGCCCGCCGAGGCGAAAAAGAACGCGGGCTTGTCGTTTGAGAGCGCATCAAGTGCATCGAACGCGCCGAGCAGGCGCTCGCTCTCTAGCGTGAACGCGTATAGGCTTGCCAGCCTCTCGTTGCTCGACGCTTTCCTTATGACCGCGCTCACCAGATCCGCTGCGTTCTCTACCTTTATGAGCTGCACCTTCTTGCTGTCAATACCGGTCGCGGGTACAAACTTGCTCAGGTCGGCACGCATCACGTTGATGTACTGCTTGTTTGGAAGGTCAGTGTTTGAGGTGAACGCGACGCGCTCCTCTCCGTCCTCGGTGGCTGGTTCGTAGAGTATCAGGTTCCCGTTCTCCCGCGTGTCGGAGAAGTAGGCGATCTGCGTCCCGTCGATTCGCTCGCCTAGCGCGATAAGCTTGTTGCTCCCCGATTCTTTTGAGAGGAGGAGCGTCTCGGATGTGAAGTCGAATCTGCACGCATACCTGCAGATGTCTCCTATCGAGGCGGCGCGCAGATAGAGCATCTTGCTCTCTTCCTTTTCCTTGTCCTTCTCCTTTTCCTTCTTTCGCTTCTCCATCAGATCAGATCGCTACTTGAAAATAAGGTTGTAGATGTCGCTGAGCAGCAGCATCGCCGCGTATGCAGGTTCGTAGATTATGGGCGACAGGACCACTCCCTGGCCGGTAGCCATGAAGTCGTTAATCAGGCTCGATTGCGCGGTGAGGGTTACGGGATACGATTTGTGTATCAGCGGGCTCGTTGTGGAGTTTATCGTGAGATTGAAGTGGTAGATGCCTGGCTCGTCCACAAATACAGGATACAGGTAGGTATTGCTCGAAGAGTGTGAGGCTATGACCTCTATTGGAGAATCCCATGCAGGCAGGCCAGTGGCGTTGACCAGGAACGGGTCATCAGATGCTCCTGTGTTGTTTATCACAACCTGCAGGTTCACCGGCTGCCCGACTCCGGCAGAGATGTTGAGGGGAGTGACGCTCGTGCTGAGCACGTCAGGCGTCACGTTTATGTATGCTGTGAATGTGAGGTTGCCCAGCTTTGAGTAGTTGCCAACGTTAACTGCCCTTAGCGTCATGTTGTAAGTGCCGTTTGCGGCGGTTGGCGCCACAGTGACCTTCATCTTCATCGGATTCTCGTAGAGAGGAGATGCCTGCGCCGACCATCCCGAAGGCAGGCTCACAGCTTCAAGCCTGTCCCAGCCTATGTTGACAATTGCTCCTGATGCGTTGGCAGTTGTGGCTGAAGCAAGGACGTAGAAGCTCTCTCCGGGGCCTATCTTTCCGAGATTGAGCGTGCCGTTGTTATAGAGAAGGGCGGATACCGGGCCTTCCACGGTCAGGTAGGTTGCGCCTACGCTAATCATCGCTGCTGACAGCACTAGCACGAAAAGCAACGCTTTTGCGTTGGTAGTCGCCATGGGTAAAGGATGGCAATCAAAGTTAAAATGCTTTTGCTCGACGAGCATCTTTCATGACCTGACGCACCTCGTCCTTCAGCTGCGCCAGAGTTCCCGTGCCGGCAATTACGTAATCGGCACTCTTTATCGCGCTCCAGAGGCCCCAGCGCTCCTCCTTCCTGTCCCTTTTCAGAAAATCAGCGTAAGTTTTCTGCGCATCTCGCCTTCCGCGGCTGCGCATCCTGCGGAAACGGAGCCTGCTTGGCGCGAGCACTGCTACAGTAAGCGAACGCCCATGAGCGCGTATGTAATCGAGTTCGGGCTTGCTCCTTATCCCCACCACCGCCGTCTTGCCTGAGCCGCCCAGGTCTACCTCTTTCGCCAGTCTCTTCACCGTGACCAGTGTGCCGTACCTTTTTCGAAGCCACACCGTAAACTTCTTGTCGGATTCGGGATTGATCTGTATGCCGCGCTCCCGCATCATCATACGCACTATGTCGCCCAGTTCGTAGACCTTGAAGCCCATGCCCTTCAGCACCGCACCGACACTGCTCTTGCCGGCAGCAGGCATTCCGGTGACGCAGACTATCATGCTCAATGCACTCTGCTTCCCTGGTCTATCTCCCTGTCTGGCACAAGCAGCGACAGCGTCTCCCCGCTCTCAGCGGCGAGTATCATGCCGTTCGAGATCACCCCTGCCACGCTCTTCGGCTCCAGGTTGACAACGCAGGCAATCTTCCTTCCCTCTATCTCTCCCTTCGCGTACCTGTCCCGTATCCCCGCGACTATCGTGCGTTCGCCAATCTCACTTCCGAAATCCACCTTCAGCACGTACATCGGGTTCCTCGCGGTCTCGTGCGGGCTCGCCTCGAGCACCTTGCCTATGCGTATGTCTATGTTCTTGAATTCGTCGATGGTAACCATAGAATCAAAAATTATACTGGTCTTAGATTTATTAGGTTGTTTATGCGCGCCTTCATCTCAGTAAGCATGCCTGAGGACATACGCCTGAGCATAGAGTCGGTGGGGAATGAGTTCAAGATGCAGGGGCTCACGCTGGTCAAGAAAGATGCAATGCACCTGACCCTCCAGTTCCTTGGGGATATAAACGCAGAGCAGGCTGGGCAGGTGGTGGCCGCGATGAAGGCTTCCAAGCGGGAACCTTTCAAGGTATCGGTATCTGGAATCTCATACTTCACACCGCGGCTGATACGGGTGATATTCGCTGGGATTGCCGAAGGCAGCGAATCCGTCAAGGAGCTTTACGGCAAGCTCGGGTCTGAGCTGAAGGCGAGAGGGGTGGACTTCGAGAATGAGAACGACTACAGGCCGCACATCACCATTGCGCGCGTCAAGCGGGTCGGCGACATGCACAGGCTCAGGGAGGTGCTGGCCAAGAACTCGAGAGCCAATTTTGGCTCGTTCGAGGCGAAGACCGTGGCCCTTCGAGAGAGCGTGCTCACGCCCGAAGGCCCCGTCTACAAATCGCTGTACGAGCTCAAGCTCTGATCTTTATTGCCGCACTATACAAACCCTAGCTCGGATTTCTTGCTGTTGTAATCGTCGATGCTCAGAGTGGTTACGAGCTCGTGCGGCCTGTAGATGCGATTGAGGAGGAAGAGGTTGAAGATCATGCCGAGCCTGAGGTCGAAGACGAGATGCCGCGTCTCGTTCCCGAAGAGATCCACCTCTATGAGCGCGGGCTTTGCGCTCCTGTATAATTGCTCTGCTGATCCAAGAAGGTCTGTGTCCTTGTCCTGCAGGCCTATGACGCGCATCTCCAGGTTGGGCTTCTTCAGCTTCTTGATGTTCGAAAGCGCTTTCCTTATAGTTTCGTGCCTGAGAGGCTGCGAGAACCTCAGCAACGCCGAGGTTGTGGTGTTGACGTCGTATACGGACACGAACAGGTCATGGGTGACGTCCTTGGTCATAACGTACCTCTGTTCGGGGCTGTACTTCCTGAGCGTGCCCTGGTTCATTCCGAGCAGAACGCCGTAGCGATCCACGCTGGAGAGCGAGGCATGTATCCTGTCCCTGGACTTTATGTACAGTTGAGACTCGCCGAATCCCTGTTTTGCCTTCTCTGCTTCGTACACCTTCCAGAAGTCCACGCAATAGCCTCGGTTGCAGATGTTTCAATAGGCGCATAAAAGAATTAAAATAGGAGCTTGGACGCGGAATAAAGCCAACATAGATAAACGCCACCGTCTAAGGGAGTTTGGAAATGTGACGTCATGGAGTTGATAAACGGGACGCTACACAGCAAAAGCGAGGAGGACGGGAGGCGTGAGCTGGCCTACTGGGATCACGAGTGGACCCATGGAGAGGGAAACAGCTCAAGCCTTCAGGTTGGCGCTCTTCCCAAGATAAGGAACAAGCACGTGCTTGACGTGGGATGCGGAGACCTAGAGGACACAAGGGTCCCAGTGGCTTCAGGAAGCTTCACCGGCATAGACATATCAGTAGCGGCGCTCAGAAACGCCCAGAGAAACACTCGTAGAGCACGAAGGAAGGTAGACTTCGTTGCCGCCTCGGCAGAGTTCATGCCTTTCAGGAACAACGCCTTCGAAGCAGTAATCTCTGTGGAGACGCTGACCATAATGGGACACAACTTCAAGGATGTTGCCGCGGAGATGGCCAGGGTCACACGCGAACAAGTAGGTCTCTGCGTGACACCAGGAGGCGACGACCCGAGAGAGCTGAGGTACGTCGGCGTGGAGAAAACGGACTACGGCATCATACACCACAGGGAGGATTTCTGCAACGCTTTCTTCACCAAGGAGGGAGTGCAACTGCTGCTCCGGGAGGTTGGGCTGCGACCTGACCAGGTCGGAACAACGGAAGAGCTTGCCGCCGCAAGCAGGAAGGAAAGGAGACATGATCCGATAGAGACCATCGCAATTTCTGACGACCGCATATTCGCCAGGGCGTCAAAGATAGCGTTCGGCACCGCGGAATCGCCTTTATGAGCGTTATCTTTAAATACTCTTAACTCGGATATAAATAGGGCTTTTGCCTTATTCTTGAAAGGATTTAATGAAGGTTAGTGTCGTCGAGAACTCACCAAAGGTACTGCGCGTGGACATAAGCGGGATAGGCTACGGAGTAGCTAACGCGATACGAAGGGCGGCGATAGGCAGGATAGGCTGCTTCGCTATCGACAACGTAACGTTCTATGAGAACAGCAGCGCGCTGTTTGACGAATATCTGGCCCACAGGATGGGCCTGGTGCCAATACTCACGCCGAAGGACTACGACGAGAAGGATGAGATCGTGTTCTCAATAGAGGCGGAGGGACCGGCCACTGTATATTCGAAAGAGATGAAGAGCAGCGACAAGAGCGTGAAGGTGGCAAACGGAGACATTCCAATAATAAAGCTGGCGGAGGGACAGAGGCTGCGGGCTGATGGCAAGGCAGTGATGGGCACGGGAAGCAGGAGCGCGAAGTTCCAGCCAGGCATAACAAGCTACAAGGCCAAGAGCCCCACAGAATTTGAGTTCTATTTCGAGTCGTTTGGGCAGATGCCTGCAAACGAGATAATGAGACGTGCATTAGATATAATAAGTGCTGGATTAAAAGATATACACAAAGAGCTGAAGAAGTAGCGCGCGGGGGTGGCAGAGCTTGGTCAAATGCGCAAGATTGAGGTTCTTGTGGTCTAGTACCTGCGCGAGTTCAAATCTCGTCCCCCGCAGATGCTCACGGCAATGAAACATGAAGTGAAATCGGATGGCAGAAAAAGAGTACGTAATAGACTGCGATGAGCAGATACTCGGAAGGCTAGCGAGCCGCACGGCGAAGCTGCTTCTTGAGGGAGCGAACGTCACGCTTGTAAACGCCGAGAAAGCGGCGATCAGCGGCCACGTCAGTGACATAGTGGCAAATTACACGCAGCGCCTGGAGTTCAAGGACAAGGCGAACCCGGAGCACTCGCCATACTGGTCGAGGAGGCCCGACTTCCTGGTCAAGAGGATAGTGCGTGGCATGCTGCCGTGGAAGAAGGCGAAGGGCAAGAACGCATTCAAGAGGCTGCGCGTCTACATAGGAGTGCCGGCAGAAGTGGGCAAGGAGAAGTTCTCGAAGGAGAAGTCAAAAAGCAAGCGCGAAGCCTACGAAAGCTCGATAACAGTCGGTGAACTTTCCGAGAGGCTCGGATACAAGGTGGCTTGATGGCAAACGAAGGCAACGTTGACAATCTGAACAAGGAACTCGCTGCGGTGATCCAGCAGCCAGAGCCCCAGCAGAAGCCCGCAGCAAAGAGGACCACCACAAGGAAGAGGGTCACTACCAAGAAGAAGGACAAGCCCGTTATTGAGAAGGCAAGGAGGAAGATGGCGATAGCAAGGGCAAGCCTCGTTCCTGGCTCTGCACGAATCACGCTAAATCATTTCGATATC
>JAMCYP010000008.1:10777-11496 GCA_023476545.1 Candidatus Martarchaeota archaeon
AGCATAACCAAGGACATTGCGGCGAAGTCAAACATAAGCATAAACGTTTACGGCGGAGGATTCAGCGGACAGGCGCAGGCGGCGAGGAGCGTGCTGGCCAAGGTGATAGCCAAGGCGGCCAGCAGCGACGTGATAAAGAAGATGTACATGGACTACGACAGAACGCTCCTGGTCGACGACGTGCGACAGGTGGAGCCGAAGAAGTACAAGGGACCGAAGGCAAGGGCCAGGTTCCAGAAGTCGTATAGGTGAGAAGATGAGTGGCACACTTAACGCAGTAGACAAGCAAGTACTTCAAACAGTAACTGTTGATCAAAAGAAAGCTGTCTTGGGATTCAGTACTCTGGAGCGATTGCAGGAAAAAGTAAACGTGCCTCTGGAGTTCATTCAGAATGCGCTGAATCGTCTGCAGAGGAGTGGTTTGATTGAAGAGCATTCGAGATCTAGAAGCCCGCCTTATTATGAAAAGAGATATATTGCGACAAGAATGGGATTTCTGACGCTCAAAAGGAATTGATGCTATGATGATACCGGTAAGATGTTTCTCGTGCGGGCAGGTCGTTGCGGACAAGTGGGAGGAGTTTGACAAGCGCGTCAACAAGAACGGTGAGGACGCGGGCAAGGTGCTCGACGATCTTGGTGTCAAGCGATACTGCTGCAGGCGCATGCTGATAAGCCACGTTGACCTGATTGACGAGAAACATCTTACTGGAACCATC
>JAMCYP010000016.1:0-2026 GCA_023476545.1 Candidatus Martarchaeota archaeon
ACAGGCTGGTCAGGCTTGTACCTAACCTGCCTATGAACGAGGCCTTCGCTGTAGCTGACGACGTGCTTGCAAAGGCGATCGGCGGACTGGTCTGGACGATCACGCAGCCGAGCCTGATCAACATCGACTTCGCAGACGTGCGCGCGATAATGGCAAGCGGAGACGTGGGCTTCATATCTGTCGGCACAGGCAAGGGAACCGACAAGGTAACGAGCGCAAGCGAGTCCGTGCTCAAGAACAAGCTGCTTGATGTAGATTTCGAGAACGCAAAGGGCGCGCTGATACACATATCAGGAGCCAGCGACCTGACACTCGGAGACGCGATAAAGGCTGGAGAGATAATCACGGAGCGCATGGACCCCAAGGCCACTGTGAAGTGGGGCGCCAGAATCGTGCCTGGTTATGAAGGCCAGCTAGAGATCGTTGCCATAGTAACAGGAGTTAAGGGCGAGAGCGTATTGGGCAAGTTCGCGGAGAAGAAGGAACAGAACTACGCGGGCATTGACTCGATATAGGTGGTGGAGATGGCAGACGAATTCGACTACGATGCTTTCACACCCCGCGTCGCGGTGGTGGGAGTCGGAGGCCAGGGAAGCAACCTGGTCAACAGGCTCTACGCCAACGGCATAAAGAGCGCGCATACGATAGCAGTGAACACCGATCTTTCACACCTTAACGTTGTCAAGGCGCACAAGAAGGTGCTCATAGGCAGGGAGATAACCCAGGGACTGGGTGCGGGAGGCTTCCCCGAAGTGGCCGCGAAGTGTGCAGACGTGAGCAAGGGCGACCTCGAGAAGGTACTTGAGGGCTACAACCTTGTCTTCGTTGCCGCTGGAATGGGAGGAGGCACAGGAACAGGCGCAGGGCCAATTGTGGCGAGGGTCGCCAGGGAGATGGGTGCCACAGTAATAGCCACAGTAACGTTCCCGTTCGACCTTGAGAGGAGCAGGAGGGTCAAGGCGGAGTGGGGAGTGCAGCAGCTCAGCAAGGAAGCCGACTCGGTCATAGTGGTCGAGAACCAGAAGCTGCTCGACTATGTGCCCAACCTGCCGATGGAGAAGGCGTTCGAGCTCTCCGACAACATAACCGGCAACGCGGTCAAGGGCATAGCTGACACGATAATGCTGCCCAGCCTGATCAACCTCGATTTTGCAGACCTCAGGAGCGTGGTCAAGAACACGGGCACGGCCGTGATAAGCATAGGCACCGGCACCGGCACTGAACGCGCGGAGCAGGTGATACGCTCTACAAGGACGCACCCGCTTCTCAGCGTGGACTACGAGGGCGCAAAGGGCGCGCTCGTGCATGTGTCTGGAGGCGCAGACCTTACGATAGAGGAGGCGACCAGGATAGGCGCTGGAGTCACGGAAGGACTTGCTCCTGACGCGAACGTCATCTTCGGATCGAGGCTGATACCGGAGCTGAGGGACCAGATACGCGTCATGTCCGTGGTAACGGGCGTGAAGGCGAAGTTCGGCCTCAAGACAAAGCTTGAGCAGGCTGAGAGACTAAGGCTCGACAGCGTAGAGCAGATCTGGTAGTCAAGAACCTGCCCGATGGCATTTTATGCCTTTGTTGCTAGTTTAGCTCTAGCGGCGGCGCCGGTGCGAGACGAATGACGTGCTTCACACGCAAGAAGATGAGCAAGGCCCAATCAGCGATGGAGTACCTGATGACATACGGCTGGGCCATACTCATCATAGCTGTCGTGCTCGGCGCGCTTTTTCAGTTAGGAGTGTTTAACGCTGGCACGTTTGCGCCCAAGGCACCGCCGGGTGCTTGCCAGGTGTACAGGCCGGAAGGCCCAGGAACCACAACGAACATCAACATAGAAGGGATATGCAGTGGCGAACTACCTCAGTATGTGGCGTTTCTTCCACCAGATACTGGTTCTAATCCAAGCTACATTTTGACCTCTAACTCTATCATGAACAGCATAGTTGCAACAGACAGTTTCACCTTAGTACTGTGGATTTATTTCAAAGGTCAAAGTGTTTCAGGGAACTGGAATGGAGCGATAAGCGGT
>JAMCYP010000016.1:2036-43600 GCA_023476545.1 Candidatus Martarchaeota archaeon
TTGCGCCCAAGGCACCGCCGGGTGCTTGCCAGGTGTACAGGCCGGAAGGCCCAGGAACCACAACGAACATCAACATAGAAGGGATATGCAGTGGCGAACTACCTCAGTATGTTGCCGACTTTAAGTCTGTCTATAACAGCGGCGGAGGTTATATTGATCTGGGCACCAACCCAAACACAGGGCCCGTGAAGAATAGCTGGACTCTTGTTTATTGGATCAGCTTTTCAAGTCTGCCTCCTACCAGTAGCAACTACGGTTTCCCATTCAACAACAACAGGAATCCCAATTGGATCGACACCAAGGTATTCTATCCTAGCACTTTGGGGTACGAGATCTACAATGTATCAAATTCCGCTTATCACGGATGCACAGGGTTTGCAGTGAGTACAAACACGTGGTACCAGCAGGCATTGGTAATAAATGAGACCAGCCTACAGGTTATGGAGTACGGTGATGGTGCCGTTTACTCTCCCTGCACCGCAACTCTTGCAGGAGCCTACAGCTACTATTCAAATGGGCCATTCTACATATCGAACCCCTACATAAATGGATCCATAGCGAATGTGCAGATATACAACACTTCGCTCACTGCAAACGAGATTCAATACCTATACACAGAGGGCATTGGCGGAGCGCCGGTCAACCTTCAGCAGATAGTTGGCTGGTGGCCGCTCAACGGAAACGTAAACGACTACTCCGGAAACAGCAACAATGGGAAGGTAGCAGGGATTGTGACATACGCGGGCCAGTGGGATACTGGCTATGCTGCTCCATGATGTAGGTTTCGAGAGCATTCGCCGTGGTCACAGAAGGTATTTTAACTTTCTTGCATTATCCTATTAGTCTGAATTTTGTTAGTGGTTATTTGGCAGAGGATGTAAGCTACAACCTTAAGTCCGCGAAGGAGATCGGCAAGGGCAGCTTCGTGATAATCGACGGCATACCATGCAAGATAGTGGACATTGAGACGTCCGCGCCGGGTAAACACGGGGCAGCGAAGTCCAGGATAACCGCCATAGGCATCTTCGACGGCTCGAAGAAGACGCTCCTTGTGTCCGGCCACGGTGAGGTGCAGGTGCCTGAGATACTAAAGAAGCGCGCCCAGGTGGTCTCGGTAACGGAGAACATGGCGCAGCTCATGGACCTTGAGAACTATGACATATTCGAGTCCGTGGTTCCGGAAGAGATGAAGGGGTCGCTCAAGTCGGGCGCCGAAGTTGAGGTTCTGGAAACTATGGGAAAGAGGGCAATAACTAGAGTAGTAGGTGGCGGATGATGGCGATAACTAAGGCGGAGATAAAGGAAGACGTTGAGAACAAGCTTCTGGCCGCATCTCTCTTCTTCTGCTGAAGCGCAGGGAACTGCGCGTGGCGCTCGAGTTCGAGGGCGGAACTCCTTCAAGGGACGAGATAAAGAGGAGCATAGCTGACAAGTTCAACCTCAAGGAGGCGAACATAGTTATAGTGAAGGCGGAGCAGCTCTACGGCACAAAGGAGGGGCTCGCAGTAATACACGAGTACCACGATGCGGAATCGATGAAGATCGCGCAGAAGCACGTGCTGCAGAGGCCCAAGACGAAGGGCGGCAAGGAGGCGGCGCCTCAGCCTGCCGCTGCGGCAGCACCCGCTGAGAGGAAGGAAACGGAGAAGAAGGAGGCGCCGAAGAAAGAGTAGGTGATCTAGATGGCGGAAGAGAAGGCAAAGAAGGAGGCAAAGAAGCAGTTTAAGCCATACAAGCCCGCGACAAAGTTCTGTCCCAAGTGCGGCTCAAGGATGGCAGATCATGCGAACAGATTCGCGTGCGGGAAGTGCGGCTACGCCGAGTTCAAGGAGAAAGGCAGGTAGATTACTTTTGCAGAAGAAGAGAGATGCGGCCAGAAGCGTGGCCAGAGCCGTTTATTTCATAGCGATACTTCTCGCATTTGAGCTTCTTTTCAACGCGCTGCCCGTATACCTGTACTACACATCGGCCATAAGCTACGACACCTTTGGCTTCTTCTCCACCGCAGCCCTGTCGCTCGCGTTCTCCGCGAGCTCGATAGCGTACCTGTATCTGGTTGAGAAGAGCAGGAAGAGCATCATAGAGAGGCTCGGCCTCAGCGCAAAGGGCCTCACTCCCCGCAATCTCTCTATCGGAGTCTTCCTCTTCCTCATAATCTTCCTTCTCGAGGTAATCGTGGGCCTGGCAAGCAGCGTGAGCGGAGTGCCGATAAACACAAACGTGTCCCTGGTGTTTGCCGGTGCGCCTCTCTGGTTCCTTGTCTTCGCATCAGTGGTGGCTCCGGTCAACGAGGAGGTGCTGTTCCGAGGCGTCCTGGTCCCAAGGCTTGGCGTCTTTGTTAGCGCGCTCTTCTTTGCCATACCCCACCTGACCTACGACTCCACCTTTGCGATAGAGTTCCTTGCGGCTTTCGCCTTCGGCCTTCTCGCCGGCCACGTCTTCAAGAAGACGGGATCGCTCTACCCGTCCGTGATCGCGCACATTCTGGTCAATACGCTTACGCTCGTCTCCACATTCTCCCTGCTCATCTAGGCGACGCGATGAGGGTGAAGGTGATAATTATGGAGCCGAAGTACCAGGTGAACCTGGGCTATGCGGCCCGAACTGCCAGGAACTTCGGCGTGGACAGACTGTATGTGGTGAACCCGAGGGCGAGCCTGCGCGGCAAGACCGCGCGCATGTATGCGAAGCACGCGTATATGCTGCTCGAGAGGGCGAAGACATACCGCAGCCTGGGCGAAGCCACTAAGGACTGCGACCTGCTTGTGGGCACAACGGGGATACGCAACAAGGCGAAGGCGAACTTCAGGCGCATCTACTTTGCCGAGGATATGGTAAAAAGGGTGGCGAGCCTCGGCGCCATAGGGACGGTGGGCCTGCTGATCGGCAGGGACGACATAGGTCTGAAGAGCAACGAGATCGAGAGGTGCGACATGATGGCGTACATAGAGACAGATCCCGGCTATCCGGTGCTCAACATCTCGCACGCCCTCGCAATCTTCCTGTACCTTCTGAGGCGTGCGGGCCTGAGGCTGCAGAACGAGGAGGGGCTGCGCGGCGAGGAGGCAGGTGCGGAAGAGATGCACACGCTGCTGAAGCTCTTCGAACGCATGATAGCTAATAAGAAGATGAGAAACAGGAAGGCGGTGCTAGGAGTGTTCAGGAGGATGCTGAGAAATGCGCAGCCGAGCAGGCAGGAACTCCACGCGCTTATTACTGCGCTGAAGTAGCTACTGTGTCGCTCCCTTCTTCTTCTTGATTATCTTTACCTTGGCAGGCGTTATCAGGATGCGCGTGTCGTCTATCTGCGCTATGTCGCCGTTTATCTTCATGACATAGTTCTTCAGATTTGTTATCACGTTGTTCCTTGTCGTAGGCCTCTTCGCGAGCTCTTCTATGTTCAGCAAGAGTATGTTCTTCTTAGCCAGCTCGTCCTCTATGAGCTTGAGCTCGTCCTCGCTGGATATCGAGACGGGCTTCACGTACATGTCTGCAGGTTCGTGCATGACATCTACCTGTTCCATCTCCGCCGAGTTCATATACTCTTCTATGTTCAGATCCTTTGACGAGGCAACGCCAAATGCCTGGCCTAGTTTGTCGAAAACTCCCATTCTTTCACCGGTCGCAATCAATATAATAAAAGCATCTTCTTTTTAATCTTTTCCCTGTTCTCGACTGTAGTAGTCGTTTCCAAAAATCATCCAGATCTTGGTCTCTGACCTTGCCGCAAGCTTTCTTTCTCGCGTGCGATCATCCTTGCAACTGCTCCATTATCCTCTTTGCTATCTCCTTGCCGAAGAGCCTCTCGACCTTCTCAGCGGATCCCGGCAGCCTCAGGTCAGAGACGCGCCTTATGCCGTTAGCGTACATGAGCCTCGCCCTCACCCTTCCCACCTGCTCCAGGCGTATGAGGTCGAGCAACTCCTTCCTGACCCCGTACTTGGTGCGCACCCTCAGCTCCAGCAGCTTGGTTATGCTGACGTGCATCAGCTTCGCAATCTCCGAGGTGGCGTATAGCATCCAGTCCGCGTTGTTCAGCTTTACGAATAGCGTGCCGGGAGTGGTGCTGTACTTCTTCACCAGCTCCCTCTCCGGAGTCTCATTTGCCCAGTCGCGCATCATCAGCGCGGTGCTTAGAGGCTTTACCGGATCGTAGTAGCTGAAGCTGTCAGCCTCGTAATTAATTACTGAGCCCTCAAGCAGGCTCTCATAGTTGAAGAAGAGTTCGCTCGCCTCCTCGGTTGCCTTGACGTGCGGCCTCATCTCCACCGTGTTGCATACTGCGAACATGTAGGAGACATCGTCGCTCACCCTCGGCAGCGTGTCTATAAGCCACTTGGCAGACATGGGATCTATGTACAGCTCGCTGACGCGCTGGCCGATGCGCGTGGGCTCGTAGACGCTGCCGCGCCGTTCTACGAATCCCCACGCGGCAAGCTCGTTGAGCACGTCGGCGAGTATGACCTCTAGCTCCCGCGTGTTGGAGAACTGGTGGCCGTACAGGGTCTCGTTCAGGAACGAGAGGATGCCCTCCTTGGTCTTGAGCATGCGCGAGGCGATGAACGCGAGGGTGTGCATGCGCAGTATCGGCTGCACTCCAAGCTTGGAGCTTATGGGCTCCAGTTCTGAGTTGATGTAGCGCTCGTAGAGGTCGCGTATCTCCGCCTTGCTCTTGGCTATCAGCAGAGCCCTGCCCTCCTTGTCGTATTTGGGTCTGCCCGCCCGCCCGAAGAGCTGTGTTACCTCATTTACGCTCAGCTTTTCCGAGCCTGCGCCCTCGCTGTACCTGCTGGTGTCGCGAACAAGAACGGTATGGGCGGGAAGATTCACTCCGAGAGAGTTGTGAACGACAAAAGACCCAACATAGCTGGCCTCGTTTTCGACTTCGAGGTTGTATACCTGTCCAGAATAGTGCAGTTCCTTTACCTTTCTTATCGGCATGTAATAGTAATCCTTGTCGATATGGCCCAAATTGAAATCTCTGTTTCCAGCAGTTGTTATGCGTCTTCCCAGAACGTCGTTTGCAAATTTCTTAATCTGCCTCCCGGAAATTGCGACAACGAATATATCACGGTAACCCAAACGGGTTCCGAAGCCCGTACTCTTCTTTTTAGACACGCAGGGCATGTATCCTAGCTTGACTAAAAGAGCAAACAGCTGATAGGCTAGCGTTTTTGAGGCAGTGGAATATCGTGCGACATTGCTGTTCCCATATCGACCAAAAGTTCCGTCACCGAGCCACATGCCTCGTATGAGCCTAAGTAGCTCATTTTTAGGCAAATAGAGAAAATTTGAGGGAAGCTGTTTTGTTAGCGCATTGGAACCAAACAATTCTCTGAATTTGGATGCGATCTGTTTCGAGCAGGCTTGAACCCTCCTTCGATGCCTTTCTTGGTCTTTGACTGTGTATCTGAGTCCGAGGGCTGAAAACCAATCAGTTATCAGTTTTGTTAAGTTCTCTTCCCTGACATTTATATCGAAGTTTATCACGCCGTTTTTACCCGTGGATCCTTCTGCGACAAACAAACCCATTATTTCGAGCGTTTTTGTATCTAGCCCTAGGTTGGACCTCTTTAATCTAGTCCAATGTTGACCTACAACCCCCGTTTGGTTAAGGCTCGGGCCTATCTTCCCGAGTTTGATGCTCCCAAGGCTCTTGTGCGTTTTGATTCTAGGGAAAAGCACCAAAGTTCCAGGTTTAAGCTTATTAGCCTCAATCCATTCAGGAGCCGAGTATGTCCACCAGTGTTTGTTTGTAGCGCCATTATGGATCGAATGGCGTGTTCTTTCTGATACCAGCACCCGGTGCTCGGGGGTCATTTTCATACCGAACTGCCCATGCGGAACTATCTCCAATAGGTTTCCATCAAAATGCCGTGAAGTAGGAAGTATCACTCTTTCAAATTTCCCATTTCTCGATAGGACTTTGTCGCCGCTCTTGACATTGCTTATTGGATTTGGACCCGGGTTGTAGCACACCACGGCCTCGTCTTTCGGCATGCAGAGTGTCGGTGTAGCGCATATCGCTTTTATCAAGTTCGTCTTGAAAGCGTTCTCTATCGCATGTCTCTGCTCGTTCACAAGCCCGCTGTGGTGAAACGCTGCGCCTTTTGCAACAATCTTAGCAAGTTTCTCGCACTGCGCAGTGGGCTTGCTTAGCGCATGCAGTATCTCGTCGCTCAGTTCCATAAGCTTGACCTTCTCTGCAGGAGTGAGCTGATCGTATATTGTCTGGGCTAGCCTCTCGGCTCCCGCCTCCGCGTTGCGCTTGGTGCCGTAGAAGATGAGTATCTGCTTCTTCCTGTCTAGCGTGTCCTGCACTATGCGGATTTCGGGTATGGAGCTGGATCCCGCAAGCTCGTCCTCGCGGTCGACGAAGTATGCCTGGCCGTTGAACGCCACTCCTTTCTCAAGCCTCACCGGCCTGTAGTCGCTCTCCACCAGTTCTGCGTCCAGCCATTCGGCCAGCTCTCTGGAGTTTCCTATGGTGGCACTCAGCGCGAGGAGCTGCGCGCTCGGGCAGAGTCTTCGCAGTTTGGTGATCAGTATCTCAAGGGTCGGCCCTCTTCCAGGGTCGTCAAGCATGTGAACCTCATCGACCACGACACAGCCTACGTCGTCGAGCCAGCTGAGTCCGTGCCTTATCAGGCTGTCGAACTTCTCGGTTGAGACAAACACTATGTCGTAGCCGGATAGCCAGTGGTCCAGGGAGTCAAGGTCTCCTATCGACATTGCGATCTTGAGGAACGGGTATGCCTCCTTGAACTCCTCGTACTTCTCGCTCACTAGGGCACGCAGCGGGGCAACATACACGGCCTTCTTCCTGTTCCTTATCACTCCGTTGAGCATCGCCATCTCTGCTATGAAGGTCTTGCCGCTGGCTGTGGGTGATGCGACGACGATGTTGCCTCCCTTGAGCAGGCCGCGCTTCACAGCCATCTCTTGTGGCGGTGTGAGGCTCTTTATCCCGCGTTGCTCCATGGTCTCGAGCACCTCGTTTGGGATCGAGCCTTTGAGCTCGCTTACCTGCATCATTGGTTTCTCTTTACCGATGAGAATATAAGAAGTTTGCGTGCTTTCCGCGATAAGGATACGCAACTGTCTTATGTGCGGTTCTAACCGAATCCTGCTTTATAAGCGTTTACGTCTCATTATCGCCGATACTTGATGCCAATCCTGGGCGTGCATGATGCACACGATGCTGGAGCCGCCATTGCGCATGATGGGGAGGTAGTCGGAGCAGTGAACGAGGAGAGGTTCACTAGGAAGAAGAACGACGTCGGCTTTCCTGTCAACGCAATAAACTACATGATCAAGAGCTCCGACGAGGAGATAGACAAGATAGCCATACCCTGGGTGGGCGGCAGCGCGCTCTTCGCCAGGGTCTTTCCGAACCTCGAGGTGAAGCGCAGGCTTCTGTGGAGGAGGCAGGCGAAGAAACCCAGTGCAACCAAGATGAAGCTTACCAACCTTGTTTTCAAACTTGTTCAGGATCAGTATCCGAGAAGCCTATGGAACGCTGTAGGCACAAGCGTAGGCGGCAGCCTGCTCAAGAGCCGGTTCAGGAGGCTGGGCCTAGACAAGAAGCTCGTATTCGTTGATCATCATCTGGCGCACGCTGCTGGTGCGTACTATGCCTCCGGATTCAAGGAGGCGCTGGTGGTCACGCTTGACGGGGCCGGCGACGGGCTCAGTGGCACTGTCAGCATAGGAGAGAACGGCGAGATGAGGAGGATAAACTCATTCAAGGCGAGCGCGAGCATAGGACTGCTGTACGGCGCGGCGACTCTCGCATGCGACCTACGGTTCAGCGAGGACGAGGGCAAGCTGATGAGCCTTGCGGCATACTCGTACCCCGCCGAGATGAAGGAGCTTGACGGCTTTGTCAGGTACGACGAGAAGAAGAAGCAGCTCGTCAGCGACCTCGGGGCAAAGTACGAGTTCCTGTTAGCAGAGCACATAAAGAACACGCTGCTCTGGAAGTACAACAGGGAGGCGCTGGCGTACGCGGTGCAGCATCATGTGCAGCAGCAGGTGCTGAAGATAATCTCCAGCTACATGAAGGAGACGAAGATAAGGAACGTGGCGGTCTCTGGCGGCTTCTTCTCTAACGTCATAACGAACATGGCGATAAACGAGATGCCCGAAGTGAAGGACTTCTTCGTCTTTCCTCAGATGGGCGACGGTGGCCTTGCCCTTGGTGCCGCCTACTATGTCGACTTCCAGGAGAACGGAAAGTTCAACAGCAAGCAGATGGACAACCTGTACTACGGGCCCGAGTACTCTGATGCGCAGATAGAGAAGGACCTGAGGAGGCATAGGAAGGAGGGCAGGATAAGATACGAAGAGGTCAAGGACCTCGCTGGATTCTCCGCGGAGAAGATCGCGAAGGAGAACAAGATAGTGCTCTGGTTCCAGGGAAGGATGGAGTTCGGCCCGAGGGCACTGGGCAACAGGAGCGTCATCTCCCTTGCCAACAACCCGGAGAACAGGAACGAGATAAACCTCATAATCAAGCGCAGGCCCTATTACCAGCCGTTTGCAAGCACCATACTTGAGGAGGATGCAAAGCGCCTTCTTGACCCCTATCCGCGCGGCACCAAGTTCATGACCATCGGATACCGTGTCCGACCAGAGAGATTCAACGACCTTGTCGCAGCATCGCACATTGACATGACAACAAGGCCACAGGTGCTCGGGAAGGAGAACAAGCGCTACAGAGAGCTCATCTCTGGAATCAGGAAGGAGATCGGCTATGGCGCGGTTCTGAACACAAGCTTCAACAAGCACGGGGTGCCAATAGCGATGACACCAGAGGATGCGCTCTGGGCGCTGGAGAACACGGGCGCTAGGTACATGGCCATAGGCAACTTCTTCGTCGAGAAGATAAAATGAGCAAGCAACAAAGCAGACCAAACATAACTGTAATAGTGCTGGACACGCTTAGACAGGACGCATTCGAGGAGCTCACTGGGATGGAAGGCGAGAGCCTAGCAGAACTGGGGAACTTCACAACACTTGGAAAATGCATAGCTCCGTCACCATGGACGCTGCCGTCCCACGCCTCGCTCTTTACGGGAATGTATCCGAGCGAGCATGGATCACATGAGAGCAAGACAGTGAAGGCGTTGGACATAGGGAAGATATCGCTCAAAAAGAAGACGCTTGTAGGCGACCTTAACGCGCTTGGATACAGCACCTATGCGATATCCGCCAACCCGTACGTGCATCCGGTCTACGGTTTCGACGAGTTCAAATCATTCAAGGAGGAGTCGTACTTTACCGACATGTGGGGCAGCGTTGTGGAAGTGTCTGCAAAGCTGAAACCGATGTTTGCAAAGTACAGGGAGAGGTATGGCAGCGGACTTACGAGCAGCCTGGTCAAGATACCGCTTGCCACTCTTGCGGAAGACCCGGGACTCTTCCTGGAAGGCGTCGCGTCAGGGCTAGCGCTCACTCCCGTGGCAGCGGCAAAGAAGTTGAAGGCCAAGGTAGTGGACAACTGGCCGCTGGAGAAAGGAGGCAAGAGAATAGTGAGGGCAGTGAAGGAGATGGAGCTGAGGGAGCCGTCGTTCCTCTTCCTGAACCTTATGGAAGCTCACGATCCGTACACTGACTCGAAGAAGACTGCGCTCAACTGGGCCACGCCGTTCCTGAAGAAGCCTGTAGACGAGAAGACGATCGAGCTGTGGAGGAACCTCTACCAGAAGGCAGCGCACAAGGCGTACGGCTACGCGTATGACATAATAGAGAACCTGGTGGAAAGGTTCGGGGACAACCAGATAATACTGCTTACTAGCGACCACGGTCAGGAGTTCAACGAGCACGGATTCCTCGGCCACGGAGCGGCGCTGCACGACGAGATTGTCCGCGTGCCGATGTCTGTGCTTCTGCCCAGAAGGTTCAGTACAGATGCGCGTTCAGGCTACTCCTCCTTAGTCAACGTTAGAAAGTTCATTCTCAACGCAATAGCGGGAAAAGAGGATGCGCTGAACTCTCTGTACAGCAAGGAGGTGCGCGCCGAAAGCTTCGGCGTCGTCACCTCGCTTTCGGGCCGCAAGGATATCGATCAGAGGAAACTAAAGGCGTACGAGAAGACCACAGTGAGACGGTTCAGGCAGTAGAGGTCAGCTGACCGTCCCGATGCCTGCGAACTTGCCGTCGCTATAGAGCACAAACCTTCCAAGCTCCCTCGTGACATCGTAGTTTTCCACGGGCACCTTCTTGGCAAGTTTCACATCAGCTTCCACAGCTCCGAGGATCTTCGCCTTCTTCGATGCGCTGCTCTCTCCTGTGGTGACGTCAATATTGCGTATAACGTTTACGCTCTTGCATGCTATTTCAGTGCCGTTGAACTTCGCAAGCGTTCTCTTGCCGAACCTGCCTGTCACGAATATCCTTAGGCGCACTTGGTCGGTCACCTTGGGCTTGTGTTCAGGATCTGCCATGACGCTGCCCCGCATCGCGTATCCTAGGTTCCTGTCAAGCTGGAGCGCCACATTCTCGCCCACCTTCCCGCTCTTTACCCTCTTGCCCTTGACCATTATGCCTATGACCTTTACTGTCATACCCTGTGGAAGCACGCTGACTTTTTCGCCAGTCTTTACGTTGCCACTCACTATCCTTCCAACAACATGTTCTCCCGCATTTCCGGGTATCACACCCTGTGTGATTATTCTGAGGCTGCCTGTTTGCTTCTTTTCCTCTCCTTTCGCTTTCTCATAGAGCACCTCTATGAGCGGTTTTCCGCCGTACCATTTCATCTTTGGACTTTTCTTCATCAGATTGTCCCCCTTGTAGGCGGATATTGGTACAAAACTAACTTCAGATCTGTCGAATCCTATTTTTGTTATGAATTTTTCAAGTTCGCCGCTTGTCTCATCAAATGTTTTCTTATCGTAGTCTATG
The DNA here is from genome assembly GCA_023476545.1 of Candidatus Martarchaeota archaeon. GTDB lineage: Archaea > Micrarchaeota > Micrarchaeia > Micrarchaeales > CABMGC01 > JAJYVH01. Next base: position 12,945 of record JAMCYP010000016.1, read on the forward strand.
GTGTCCATCTTGTTGACCGCAACGACAAGCTTGCCTATCCCGAGCATCCTGGATATGAAAAGGTGCCTTTTGGTCTGGTCCTTTATGCCCTCGTCCTTTTTCACTGATACGAGAAGAAGCGCGACCTCTCCATAGCTAGCGCCGCTAATCATGTTTTTTATCAGCTCCTCGTGTCCCGGTACGTCTATGAACGCGAAAGCCAGGTCTTTGTACTTTATCTCGGCCCTTGTGGTGTCTATGGTCATCTCCTGCAGTCTCTCTTCTGCAAAGCTGTCGAGTATGAAAGCCGGTTCGAAATCTTTATGCAACCGTTTGCTGTATTCCTCTGCCTCTTTTATCCTAACTTTCGTCGCCGCGCCAGTAAGCATAAGCATGTTCCCTATTAACGTAGATTTGCCATGATCTTTATGACCTAAGAGTGCGATAGCTTTGACAATCATGCGAATACCCTCATCTTTGGTCCTTTGTTAGAGTGTCGCATCTTGATTTTTGCCGCAACGCTGTTTCTAAATCTCCTCTCAATTTTGGTAATGCGTCCATAATTGAATACATTTTTTAATTTATGTTTATGGAGCGAGCCGACCCTAAATTTTGCCTGGATTTCTTTTAGAATAGCCTCATTCGAATTTGTTACGTATACTCTCAACTGATAGTACTGCCTGTGCACAGGTTCGGGCGGTGCAATGCTGATGCTACCTTCTGCATCAAAGAAACCAGCGAAATATGCAAGTGCAGTCTCGTTCATAAGTATCCCAACGCCCTTAGCCGTTGCATAACGTATTCGCGCTCTTTATCCATACTTCTGCCTGATCTCTCTTCCTGTTTTGTAATCTCGAGCTCTTTTATTATGTCGTCTACCTTTTGGGCATTAGATTTTAATGCGACTGTGCAGTGCGTACAGCCCAAACTTCTATATCTGAATCCGTTTCTCGAGAAATAAAGCGGGTTTATCGGAATGCGTTCTTGCTTAACATACCTCCAGATGTCTAGCTCATTCCAGTCTAGAAGCGGATGCACTCTGACATGGCCTTTAGTATCTAGTTTGCTCGAATAGTCATCCCATAATTCGGCCGGTTGATTGCGATAATTCCATCTGAACTTTTTATCACGTGGAGAAAAATACCTTTCCTTGCTTCTTATAGCATGCTCATCCCTCCTTATTGAAACGATGAGGGCGTCGAATCCGTACTCTTTCATTATCTTCTTCAACGTCTCTGGCTTGTTCTGGCCGCAGCACGCAGAGCCCACGGAATCTGGCTTTATGTCGCTGTGGCCCACTATGACCTTGAAGTTCCATTTCTTCGCAAGATATTCCCTGAATGCGTATGTTTCAGGAAAATCGATGGAGTTGTCGATGTGGATTACAGGAAACGGTATCTTGCCCAGGAACGCCTTCCTTGTGAGTGCGAGCATGGTTGTAGAGTCCTTGCCCATGCTCCACAGCGCGGCTATGTTCTTGAACTTCAGCTTCGCCTCCCTTATTATGTAGATGCTCCTTTCTTCAAGCGTCTTCAGATCTTGTGCTATCATAGGATCATTCCCTTATCCACTCGTCTACCTTGTTTATCGTAAGCAGGCCTTTCATGTAGTACGTTGCTCCTGTTATCTTCTTCCCGTCCTTCTCATAGATCGGTATCCTGACAGCAGGCTTCTGCTTTGCGTCGTAGAGCTGCGCATAGTCGTCTACCAGGTCTGTGACCCTCTTGATCTTGCCCTTCTGGAACACGACCTTGTAGTACTTCAGCCCGCTCTTAGGCAGCGCCTTTACGAACTCGGCCCAGTTCTGCCTGCTCGGGTTCTTCCAAAGCGCATCAACTATCTTTTTCATATCAGCCTTTGCCATAGCATCATCCTAAGCGTAGCCCAGTGCCCTGAGCTTCTCCAGAACCCCCTCAGTGTCCTTCTTTCCGGCCTTCCTCATCTCCATCTCGGAAGTGGTCTCTCTCAGTATGTAGGTCACGTAGTCGGATACTGACGAGAAACCCGTGTTCTTTATCCTCTCCTGCAGCCTCTGGAAGAGCGGAGCGGGTATGGTTATCGTGGTGTACTTCCTCTTCTCCATGGTTTTCTTTCCCATATTACACTATAATGTTGTTACATTATATTATATATAAACCTTCCCTTCTGGGCTTTGTTGAATAGATCCTAATCTGTTGAATTAATCTGCTTTTTGTTGAAATAATTAGTTCTACAACAATAAGTGGATTAATGATGCTGAAGCATAAAAATTGGGGTAATTATGGGCCACATAAACATTGAAATAAAGGCAAGGTGTTCTGATCATGAAAGGATTCGGTCCATATTGCAATCTAAAAATGCCGAGTTTAAAGGTTTAGACCATCAAATAGATACATATTTTAAAGTAAATTCTGGAAGGTTAAAGTTAAGGGAAGGAAATATAGAAAATCATCTTATATTTTATGATAGGGTAGACCAAGAGGGTCCAAAGCAATCCAACGTTACTTTGTTCAAAACTGAACTTAATAGTGAAATAAAGAGCATCCTGACTAAAGCTCTTGGAGTTTTGTATGTGGTTGATAAAGCAAGGGAGGTGTACTTCATAGATAATGTCAAATTTCATTTAGATACCGTAAAAGATTTGGGTACCTTTATGGAAATAGAAGCCATAGATACTGGAGGAATACCAAAAGAAAAACTTACAGAACAATGTAAAAATTATATGCAACTTTTTGAAATAAAGGATTCGGATTTGTTATCTGTTTCTTATAGCGATTTATTACTTGCCAAGTCTAAGTTAGAAGTTAATTGATTCTTGAAATAATGCGAGAAGTGCTGAGAAAATGTCAATTATTCAACAAAGCTGCATCGGCGGGCTTTGCTTGCGCGGTGCGCGCTCTTTTACGCTGTACGGAAAGAATAAGAACATGGCCTGCCGATCAGGCGTGATTGGGATGTCAGAAGGCAGATACTTCCAAACAGCAGGGGCGTGAGGAGCGCCAGCAATCCTGATTCGCTTTTTATTAATTCTGTTCCCAATAGTAACAGGTTTTCCGGATGAAGGTCCTTCAGCTCGACGTTGACAGGCTAGCCTATGACGTGCTCAAGCCAGAGGCGAGCGTGTACGAGGAGACGAAGGAGAAGCACGCAGAGTATGACGATGCGCTCGTGATGTGGGTCTGCGTAGAGAAAGGCGATACTGATGCTACCGCAGACGCTGCCATGAAGGACACGCTTGCGTTCATGGACCAGGTCGGGAGGAGGAAACTGGTCGTGTACCCGTTTGCGCACCTCAGCAGCGACCTGGCGGAGCCGAAGGAGGCGATGCGCATACTCGAACACATGTACAAGGGAGTGCCGAAGGGCATAGAGGCGGCGAAGGCGCCGTTCGGCTGGACGAAGAAGTTCACGATTGAGATGAAGGGCCATCCGCTGGCGGAGCAGGCGAAGAGCTACGACGCGAAGGGCACGGGGAAGAAGACGTACAAGAAGGCGAAGCCTGTAAGCGAAAACACCGCTACCGTGAAGAAGAGCGACTGGTCTGGCCTGCCTGATACTGATCACAGGAGCATAGGGGAGAAGCTGGACCTCTACAGCTTCCAGGAGGTCTCTCCGGGCATGGTCTACTGGCACCCGAAGGGGCTCAAGGTCTATCTGGAGCTAGTGAAGTTCATAAGGGAGAACCAGGACAGGTACGGTTACCAGGAGATAAGCACGCCTGCGATAGCGAATCTCGCGCTGTGGCAGGTCAGCGGGCACCTGGACCACTACAGGGAGAACATGTTCATCTTCGAGAACGAGGGACAGGAGTACGGGCTCAAGCCCATGAACTGTCCCTCATCGATACTCATATACAAGTCCAAGAGGTGGAGCTACAGGGACCTGCCGTTCCGCAGCTCCATAATGGACAGGCTCTACAGGAACGAGATAAGCGGGGCGCTCACCGGCCTCTTCCGTGTCCGTGAGCTCACCCAGGACGACTCGCACATATTCGCAAGGGACGACCAGCTGCAGGAAGAGCTCCACAACGTGCTCAAGCTGCTCAACGAGACCTACTCCACGTTCGGCTTCGCCTACAAGGCAAAGCTCTCCACCATGCCTGACGACCACCTTGGTGACGAGCAACTGTGGGAGAGGGCCACCGAGGGCCTGAAGAAGGCGCTCGAGGCCAACAAGATCGCTTATGAGGTAAAGGAGAAGGAAGGCGCGTTCTACGGGCCGAAGATAGATGTGGACATACAGGACTCGATTGGTAGGGAGTGGCAGTGTGCCACCATACAGATAGACTACCAGCTTCCGCTCCGCTTCAAGCTCGAGTACGCTGGCGAGGACGGCAAGCAGCACACTCCTGCGATAATACACAAGACGATCTATGGGTCGCTCGAGAGGTTCCTCGGCATACTCGTCGAGCACTATCAGGGGAAGTTCCCCACCTGGCTGGCACCGGTGCAGGTCAAGGTCATATCCATCTCAGACCAGTCCAACGAGTACGCGCACAAGACCTACGAGCAGTTGAGAAACGCCGGGATCAGGGTTGAGGAGGACATACAGGACCGCACCATGGAGTACAAGCTCAGGGAGGCGATAGAGCAGAAGATACCCTACATGCTTGTAGTTGGCAAGAAGGAGGTCGACGCAGGCACCGTGGCCGTGAGGGTGAGGAGCGGCGGCCAGAAGTTCGGGGTGAAGCTCGACGACTTCATAGAGAAGCTGCACGTGGAGATCGGCAAGAGGCTGCTCAGCGCCAACTGACACTCCCGCTCATAAGGCTTTGCTTCCATTATACAGTGTAACCTATGACTGGAAGCAACAACTTCTGGGCTGCTGTCTTGGGGAGAGGACAGGGGAGATCCGAGAACACGAGGCGCAAGCATCTGCTCAGGGGAAAGGCCGAGAAGGAGCAGAGCGCGATGGAGTACCTGCTCACCTACGGCTGGGCAATACTGATAATCGCTATAGTCATGGGCATACTATTCCAGATAGGGGCGTTCAACGGGCTCGCGTTTGCGCCGAGGGCGCAGCCGGGTTCCTGCCAGGTGGTCAAGACCGCGGCCGGGGAGCAGTTGTTGGGAATATGCAGCGGCCTGCTGCCGCAGTTCGTCGGCTCGCTCGCCGGACAGACGACTGGCGGAGGCAGCGGGAACGGCAATGGCGGCGCAGGAGGCATCGCCTGCGTAAACACCACCATCCCGACGATGAACCTGCAGACAGGAGGGTACAACACGGTGACGTTCTGGATGTACTGGAACGGAACGCTCAACGAGAGCCCAGTGGGCTACCCGGGCTACTTCCTCTGGCTCTCGACCAACAGCTGCATAGGGTACTCAACGGGCAACAAGGACGCATATGGAGTAAGCGCGAGCGGCCTGGCCAGCAAGTGGGTTATGGTAGCTGTCGAGTTCTACAACGGCCCATACACGCTTAACAGCACGCTCTACATCAACGGGGCAGCGCAGAACCTCTACCAGTGCCTTCCGACTGCGCACACCGGCCTGGCGAAGGGCAACCTGTTGATAGGAAGCAACACAGGCTCAAAGTACAAGTTCACTGGGGCGCTTGCCAACGTGCAGATCTACAACACCTCTCTCAACGCGGCCGAGGTGCAGGCGATATACGACGAAGGACTCGGAGGAGCACCTGTCAACCTGCAAAACCTGGTGGCCTGGTTCCCGCTCAACGGCAACGCGAACGACTACTCTGGCAACTCGCAGAACCTGGTAGTTGCAAAGTGCGCGTACAGCTACCTCGGCTCGTACTCAACACCGCTGCCGTAGCTGGCACTTTGGAATAAAAGAAAAATAGAAAAGGGAAAAAAAGAAAATAAAAACAGAGTAAGAGGCAGACAGAATCAGTTGTTCTTCTCTATCGCCTTTATCCTTTCCTCGACGCCCTTCGTCTCCTCCTCAAGGTTCTTCTTGTACTCCTTCAGTATCTCCAGTTTCTCCTCCTTGGTGAGGAAGTTCCGCATCCCGTATCCGTATCCGTTCCCGCATCCACATTCTTCACGCATCTTGTTTCACCTATCGCGTCCAAATATAGGACATCATATATTATACGTCAGCATATATTTAAATATATCGCATGTCCTATACTTGCTGGTATTCAATGCACGGCACGCGAGGAGGATATGGCTGCGATATGCGCGGCATGCTCTCCTTCCAGATAATGTGGCTGCTCTCCAAGAAGGAGATGCACGGCGAAGAGATAGCTGAAGAGATAGCGAAGCGAAGGGGCAGCAAGCCCAAGGCGGGCACCATCTACCCGGCGTTGAAGTCCCTGGAGGAGAATGGCGTAATAACGGGCGAGAAGAAGGGCAAGACAGTGGTCTATTCTCTCACTTCTGAGGGGAAGAGAAGTGTGAAACGTGCAGTGATCTACTTCTGCAGATCCTTCGGCGAGATATTCGAAGGCTCTAGCTAAGCTGCATATACTTTTATTGTCTCGGGTAGATAACGGGGCATGGACCAAGCGATAGGAATTATTTGCGCAGGCGCAGCGCTGGTCTTCTGGGGAGTTGGCGACTTCCTGATACAGCGAACAACGCGGCGCGTTGGAGACTGGGAGACGCTCTTCATAATCTCAATCATCGGAGTAGTGATATTCACACCATTCGTCTACGGTAACATAGGCTACCTGTTCAGCGCACACTCGTTGGTCATCCTTGCCTTGGTATCAGCAGTCATGTTCTCCGCTGCGCTGATTGACTTTGAGGCACTGAAGAATGGCAAGATTTCCGTGGTGGCGCCCCTAATGTCGCTCGAAGTACCAGTGGCCGCAACGCTATCGGTTCTCTTCCTAAGCGAAACGCTGCAACCAGTCGAGATCGTTCTTGTGGCTCTGATAGTCGTAGGCCTAGGGATGGTATCATTGAAATCCAATGATCTATCAAAAAAGGTGTGGCTGGAGCGGGGCGTGATGCTGGCTGTTGCTGCAGCGGTGCTGCTTGGACTCGCAGACTTTCTGGTGGGCTTTGGCTCCAGAACTACGAGTCCGCTAATGATAAATTGGTTCATCTCTGTGACACTGACAGTGTATACACTAGTGTACATCACCGCACAAGGGAATCTGCGCGGAATGCTGACCAGGACAAGGAAGGCGGGAGTGTTGGTGGTGATCATGGGCATACTGGACAACGGCGCATGGCTCGCGTTCGCGTTTGCCACCGTGTTCATACCGATAACGCTCACAGTGGCGATATCAGAGAACTACATAGCCCTTGCCGCAATACTGGGTCTCTTGGTGGGTGGAGAGAGGCTGATGAAGCATCAGAAGATAGGCTTGGTGATTGCGTTGGCCAGCGCCGTGGTGCTCTCGCTACTAGCCTAGAGCGCGCCTTCGCGCCTGAGCATATTTTCCTTGGCTTTAGAGCCGCCCCTTCCGGAGTAATGACCGATGCTGCCGTCGCTCTTGACCACCCTATGGCACGGAATCGTGGGAGCGAACGGGTTCATGCGCATGACGCTGCCAACGGCCCTGTATGCATTGGGTCTGTGCACGGCAGCTGCTATCTGCTTGTACGTGCGAGTCTCGCCTTTCGGTATCTTAGCTGTCGCAAGGAGAACCTGCCTCTGGAAGTCTGTGAGCTTGTATTCGTTCAGCAATCTCCGCGCATCCCTCATGTCTCTTCCATTTGCTCTAAAAGTTTATATTCTTGGCAAGATGCTCATATCTTTCTGGCCATCAGCACGGCGTGAGGATCCTCCTCCCTTGGTATTATCCTGCTCCTCCTGAAACCCAACTTGGCGTAGAACGGGCGCGATCTTCCCGCGGCCCATGTGAACAGCGTGTCCCTGCCTGATGCCTTTGCTTCCGCAATGGACCACTTTACCAGCCAGGTACCAAATCCCGATCTCTGGTGGCTTGGAGCCACTACGAGCCAGTCTATGCCCGCGATGTTTCTGGGATAGTATGTGTGCCAGTATAGGCAGACCAAAGCCACGACCTTGCCCTTCTCGGTCAGCACCCTTTTTGGATAGAAGGGCAGGTCGCCGTACGGCAAGAGCGTGAGGTCTTCTCTGCATACTGCTTCGTGCTTTCTGCCGAGCGCGCGGCGGACCAGCCTGAGGCATGGCTCGAGATCGCTCTTCCTGAAACCCCTGAATGCGATGCCGGTAGGTAGCCTTCCCGCCCTTCTGACGCGCATGAGGCAGTATGGCGCTGTATGGTTATTAGCCTTTGCCAACCTAACCGTCCAAGAGACTTTTTAATGCTTGGCTGGATAGTCTAATCATGCAAACCTCTTCTGTCAAGATTCAGGACGTAAGCAAGATCTACGTCTCCGGAGAGATTAGGGTAAAGGCCCTTGACAAGGTCTCGTTCGCGCTCAAGCCCGGGGAGTTCGTGGCGATAGTCGGACCGTCGGGAAGCGGCAAGAGCACGCTGATGAATCTCCTTGGCACGATAGACAAGCCCAGCACGGGCGAGGTCTACATAGACGGCACGCCGACATCGCGCATGAGCGGAGACCAGCTCGCAGATTTCAGGAACAGGAAACTGGGCTTCATATTCCAGGCATACAACCTAATTCCCGGCCTCGATGCCGAGAAGAACGTGGAGATGCCGCTGATGACCCGCGACATGCCTCAGGAAGAAAGGAAGAGGCGGGCGGACAAGCTGCTGGAGCAGCTTGGCCTGGGCGAGCGGCTGAAGCTCAGGCCCACGCAGCTCAGCGGAGGCGAGCAGCAGAGGGTCGCGATAGCCAGGGCACTGGTAAGCGAGCCCGCGCTCATACTGGCTGACGAGCCAACCGGCAACCTGGACACCAAGACGGGCAACGAGGTAATAAAACTGCTGAAGGAAGTATCTAAGAGCAGGCACGTCACAATAGTCATGGTAACACATAACCCCGATCTCACGAAGCACTGCGATCGCGTGATCCACATCAGGGATGGGAGGATAGAGAAAGAGGTCTTGAATTGAGAATAGGAAGGAGCATACTCGGAATCGTACTGTTGCTGTTTTCGGTAATGCCCGCTGCAGTCTACGCGGGAACCAGCGGGCCTTCTCCGATACCCGCACCGCCCGCCTTCCAGATAAGCGCGTCTTCGCTCACGCTCTGCCGGGGAGTGGTCAACAACGTGCCCGTCAAGATCTCTAATCCAGGGACGCAGCCCATGACGAGCGTGCAGCTCGGCATAGTCGCCTCAAGGAACATATATGCCATAGGCAACGGTACTGTCACGACCTCCACGGTGCCATCGAACTCCAGCGTAATGGTTAACCTGCCGATATTCGTAAGCCTCAACACCTCAGACCTCGTCTCCGCAGGCATCTCGATAACGTACAACTACCTGACCCTCTACTCGGACAGCGAGGTCAGGAACGTGAGCTTCGGGGTGCAGACCTGCTCTTCTCCGCTATCGATATCGGTAAACCACACAATAACATCTGGCAAGATAGACACGGTCGTGCTCAACCTCACCAACACCGGCAACACCACGCTCAATGCTATTTCGGTAAGGACGATCATGCCATCACAAGACGCAGCGGTGCTCAGCAACCAGCCGGTGCAGGTAGGGGCTCTTCTCCCAGGTGGCGCTGCACAGATCAACGTCAGCACCTTCGTCTACCGCAACGCGTCGCAGTCCTTCCCGATGAACGTCTCGGTAAGCATGTTCAACGGCACCAGCCCCGTGCAGATGCTGAATTCCATACAGCTGCTCTCCGCTGGCATAATCAACATGACGCCGTCTAGCATAACGCTCTCGCCCACGCTTCCCGGTCCAGGCAGCATCTTCTCCGTCTCGTTCGTGCTCACCGACATAGGAACGTCCGGCGCCTCCGCGGTGAGCGTGACCGCTATGCCGCAGCAGGGCTTCACCTCCTTCGGCTCCAACTCAACCTTTGTTGGAGACATGGCAGTGGACACCCAGACCCCTGTAACAATAACTCTGCTCGCCAACCGCACGCTCCAGCCCGGCAGCTACACCATACCCGTAAGGATAAGCTACCTCAACAACTTCAGGCAGAACCTGAGCACCGTGATAGACGTGCCACTCACCATAGGCAGCTCATCAGGAGCCCAGTCAGCAGGGAGCGGCCCCGTGGTGGTCAGGTCTGGTTCGGGAAGCGCGGGAGGCGGTCTGATCATCCTCTTCCTGCTCGTAGTCATAGTGGTGCTTGGCTACCTCTATTACAGGGAGCGCAAGAGGACGCACAAGGCCAAGTAGGTTAAGAGCATGGACCTGCAGGATATACTGTGGCTGAGCTACAAGGACCTTAGGGACAAGAGGGTCAGGACCGCGCTCACGGTCCTGATGGTCATGATAGGCGTTGCGGCGATAGTCGCTCTTACCTCGTTCACCGCCGGAATAAACCAGAGCATCTCTTCCAGCCTTGAGGCTCTCGGCCCCACGTCGATAATAGTGTCCTCCGCCAGTTCCACAGGCTTCACCTCGGCCGATGTGGGCAGGATAGCGACGCTGCCCAACGTCACAAGCGTGACCCCGGTGCTCACCGGCTCGGGCTACTTCTATGCGGGCAACCAGAACATCAGCGTGACGCTTGTGGGCGTCACCTCCCAGGGCATGATCCAGCTACTCGGTGGCAACCTCACCCTCTACCAGGGCACAAGCTTCCAGGACACGATAGCGCCTGATGCCGTTGTGGGCCACAGCGTGGCATTCCCGAGCTCCGCTGCGGGCCAGCAGACGATAATTGTGGGCCAGAGCGCCTCCCTGAGGCTAGCTGGAAGGGGTGCTCAGACTGTCACGGTTCCGATTGTGGGCATACTCCAATCGCACGGCGGCTTCATCATACCGATAGACACCTCCGTCTTTGTCCCGCTCTCCGCCGCGGAGGTCCTCCTCCACAAGAACTCGTTCAACGAGATGCTCGTGCTCGCCTCGAATATAAGCAGCGTCAACGCCACGGCATCGCTCATAACTGATGTCTACGGCAGCGGAGCAAGGGTGCTTACGGTATCGCAGCTGCTCTCAACCGTGGCCACTGTCATAGGAGGCATATCACTGCTGTTCGGGGTCATCGCCGGCGTGTCGCTCCTGGTAGCGGCCGTGGGAATAATGAACATCATGCTCATGTCCGTCATGGAACGTACGCATGAGATAGGCATAATGAAGGCCATAGGCTTCAAGGACAAGCATGTGCTCCTGGTCTTCATGCTGCAGGCGTTGATCATAGGCGTGTTTGGCGGGATTCTCGGGATAGGAGTTGGCGCGGGCGTGTCCTATTCGCTCTCTGCGGCTTTTGGAAGTGGGTCAGGCGGCGCGGCGCCGACTCAGTCATCATCTGGTCCCGCTACCTCAAGGACCGGTGGCGGAGTTGTGGTAAGTGGGAGAGCGGGAGGCGGCAACCAACAGTTCGCGGGCGGTCAATCAAGCTCGGGTTCCTCGGGACTAACATTCTCCCCTGCGTTCCCCATAAGCACGATCCTCTCAGCCTTCATCATAGCGATAATAGTGAGCATCGTTGCGGGGCTATACCCTGCCTGGCGCGCAAGCAAGATGCAGCCGATAGACGCGCTCAGGGAACTATAAATCGAAGCCCCCAGGAGTCCTGCGAACTTTGAGTGAGGAGCCCTTACTATAGCAAATGCTAGTGTTTGATAGTTTTTGACATGCGCCAAAGAATTTAAATAATTCATTAGTGCTACCTGACATATATGGAGACTTATGACGTGGTCTCGGTAAGGCAAAAGGGAATTTGGGGCTCATCTCTATTAATCATATTTATCGTAGTATCTCTACTACTGTCTTTTGTTTACTATGCGGCTGTAGCTTCGAATCCGACGCTGTATCAAGATTATTTCTTAGTTTTTGGAACAATCGAGATCGGAGGTTTATTGCTATTGACCTCTGCCCTTTACGATTTCGGAAAAGCAAATAATAAACAGAGGATTGGAACGCTTGCAGTTGTGGGAACCATACTGTACATAGTTGGAACAGCGCAAGGTTGGATAAGTACATTTGCTTACGGCTCAATGCCCGCATGGCTGCAGTTTGTGATAATTGGGTTAGCCGGCTTGATAAGCCACGGAGCATATCTGATCGCATTAGTAGATATTGGCAATGTATCGAAAATTGAACTATTTAAGTACTCTGGTTATGCGCTGTTCGTCAGCGCAATTTTGGCTTTTGTAATTACTATTTTCGCAGACCCAATCGGGCTCGTAGCATGGATACTGTGCGCTATTGGTTTCAATAACCTGAAGAAGTAGGCTACCCTGATTTGCTTTTATAGCACACGTCTCAGTTGGTTCAAGGTTCCTGAAATCTTCTGTGATGCAACCCTCTTTATCTGCCTGATGCTGTCCGTTGTCTCCGAGAATGTGCTGGCAGACTCGTTCATTTCGGTATTTTCAGTCTGATATCTTTGCTTTCTACTATGGTAAGTCATCCCAATGAAAGCCGCGGCTCCAAGAATAGCGATGCCTGCGCCTGCGATCATTGCGTCATTGGCCGATCCGACTGCCGACTTGGCAGCATAGAACCACTCTAGCGTAGCCCACTTGTCGTTTAGCCCTGGGAATGTTTGGGCAACTTTCACCATCCAGCTGGTGCTTCCGGAAACCTCGGAGAAAGCGCTGCCCGGATTTATGGTTTTCGTTATTGCATCAGTAGGCATGGGGTTGGTTGCACTGGCGTTCCAAAACGCCACAATAGCAGAAGATATGCCTTGAGAGTTCGGTTGGCTGAGCCCAAGCAACTTAGCACACATCAACATGGCAGCGGTCGGCGTGTTGGCGCATGCGCCGGGATCGCCGACATGTGCCGTGTATGAGGCTGCAAACTGGTATGCGTTTGCCAGTTGCTCCTTTCCGTAAACCGCAAGCCCGGTTCCTATCGTGGTTTCGACTGCTGAAACACCTTGCGCGATTCTAATTCTGGAAACCATTCTATCACAAAATATGTTGGTTTTTCAGCTTATTTATACATTAGTGAAATTTTCAGAACATACAAAGAAATTTGGGATTTTGTAACCAGCTTATTTTGTCCTCGATTTGTCATCGAAAATTTTCTGACAGCCCCAGGAGTCCTCCGAGCTTTGAGCGAGGGACCCTTTCGATAGCAAACGATATACAAGCAGTCTTTATTTGACCCTGGCCAGAAATTCCTCTTTCTTTATTCCTGCCAGTTCGAGTATGCCGAGTAGGGTACCGGTCTTGACGTCCCTGTGCAGAGGCACAACTGTGACCACTTTTCTTCCATTCACGAACTTTCGTAAGACTATGTGGCTGCCTCTTTGGCGCACCGCAGAAAAGCCGAATTCCTTAGTAAGGGTCTTTATTATTTCAGTGCCAGAAAGCCTAGGCGATCTCGACACTGATTGCACCTATCTTCTTGGCGCTCTTAAGGTCCTTCTTTACATTAGGCATTTCATCCAGATAGAGACCAACAGCCTCCTTTATGTTTTTGATGGCTTCCTCTATGGTTTTGCCTTGGGTGGTAACTCCGGTCATAGCCTCCTTTATGACGTACCATTTGCCTTCTTTCCAGATGTTCGTCTGCAGTTCCATTGGTCGTACCAATGTAATTTGGGTGATAAAGTTATTAATACAATGCCGGGTTGACGCTCCCCACTCGATTTTCTCCCAGCCCCAGGAGTTCCCCCGCCGACATGGTGGGTGCCCCGTCTGCATGAAAAACGTCCCTTTTTCCTTCCGCTTCTGAGCCTAGCATTATCTCGCCAAGGGTGTTTGCCTAGATGGTTTTAATAGGCTTGTCGTCTGGAAAGGGGAGGCGAATCCCATTAGGCGAGGTGAGAGGACTAATACAGTGAACATCCAAATGAGTTGTAATGGCAATCGTTTATCGAACACGCAAGTTGAACATACGGTTCCATATTCAAGTTTTCGGCCTAACCATTCCCATTGAAACAACAGTAGAGAGAAAACTAGCGGAATGGCTATGCCCTGACGCCAAGCGACAAGTAAAGTGGGCCAGGAAAAACCAAACGTCTGGCGCATAGTTTACGCTGATTAGTCAAAGTCAGTCAGACACTGTAGGATACATCAGTCCTTTATTCTGAAATGTACCTTTAGTAATTGTTTAATTATAGGCCTTAACAGTTCGGCGTCCTCTTCTTTGGATATGTAAAAAGAACCCAATGCACCGCAATTTGCTTCAAGAAACATAAAGCCCTCTTTCGTTTCGAGGAAATCAAGAGTAAAATTGTCTTTGCTTTTGCGATCTGCCAAACGCGTGGCGATCTCGGTTGCCTGATTTATCAGGTTGGCAGGGACTTCCTGCTGTGAGATATCTTGAATGTTCAGTGCCTTTTCCCAGTTGTTTTTATCTCGGATTTTCATACAGCGACACAGCTTTCGGCCTATAAAATGAAACCTCCATTCCGATGTTGGCGTGTGCTACGGCTTCCACGAATGCGTTGCCCTTGTTCGCCTTTGCCGAGTAAAAGATGCCCTCTCTTGCTCCAAAATCCGAGAAAACTTCCTTGAATCTGCGGATGTTATCTATAAACACCTGCGGAAACAGGATGTTCAGTGGTGAAGAATGATTTTCCAGCAAATCGCTAAGCGTTAAGCGATGTGCATCAAGGAAATCAACCACTAAACTGTTTTTTAAAGGGTCTAATCCCCCCATATCCTATCCTGCCCTGAGCCACCTTCTCAGGTCATTTCTGCACGCTTATAGAGTATTGTGCATGTCTTGATTTAAAAGGTTTTGTGCAGTTTCGTTTAATGTCTTAATTATAAAGACTATGAGGCAGCCACTAAGAGTATACCAATGAGCGTCAATAGCAATCCAACTATTAGCCCAGAATATGATAGCGAAAGGAAAAAGACAGAGTACACAATTATGCCCAGAAGCTCAAGGTTTCCTATGATATTCGCCAAGTTGATGTATTTCGCCTTGGCTCTCCTAAGCAGCCTATAACCAAATTCTTCTGCGTAATACGCAAATGCTACAAAAAGAGCGATTATTCCAGCTAAAGCGATCCCATTGCCAGTCAGTAAAGGGCTGCCCTGAAGTAAGCCAAACCCTATAACGTAGGCTAAGACGACGCCTAATGTTGTAACCAATACGGCAGGAACAGCAATAAGCAATTGCATTTTGCCGTAGGCATAGTAGAATGAGCAGTAGAAACCTACCGCATAGAGAACAAGCATCGCAGTCGATAAAAGTATCACGCTAAGAGAGGCGCTTATACCCATCGGGTTCAATGCGAATGTCTGGGCTATGAGGCCTGCAACCACAAGAATTGTTCCGAGAAGGTACCGCATTTTTAGTCGTTCGTGTTTTACCCTGCTTATCAGCAACGCCAGCACTATGATGTAGCCGAACTGAAATGAAGAGACCAAAGGGAAATTCTGGTTGCCTATCAGGCCATAGTAGATTATAATTCCAAGCCCAAAGCATATGCCCGCTACCACGGGATATTTCGCAAGCTTCCTATCATTATCTGTGAGTTTCATCCTCTTGAATGCCATATAAATGACGAGTATCACAAGAGTTATTGCGGTTACAAAACCTTCCACAAACAAGAGATACAAGATAGCAGTTTGGGTATTCAGCGAAACTATTACATTTGATAGTATCGACCAGAAGGTCCACGCAATAGCGCCTGCAGCGGCAAGCAGCAATCCTTTACCGATATTCTGCATTCAACCAGCTCCTTGCAGCTTAGCTCTTTGAAAGAAGTCTGATATAGCTGTTGTACCTCTCGCGAGGTATTAACCCTTCTTCAACTGCTTTCTTTACAGCGCATTTCGGCTCGTGGGAATGCGTACAGTCACTGAATTCGCAGCGGGGCGCAAATTCGGCGAATTCTGGGTAGTATAGGCGCAGAGAGTCTGGGCTAACGTTCCAGAGGCCCAGCGAACGTATGCCTGGTGTATCTATAAGCATGGTAGACTTGTCAAGAAGGTGCAGGGATGTGGAAGTGGTCGTGTGCCTGCCCTTGCCAGATTTCTCACTCACCTCCTTGGTGAGTATCGCTTCCTCTTTGAGCAGGCTGTTAATAAGCGATGACTTCCCGACACCACTATTTCCTACAAGGACGCAGCGCTTGCCTTCCAGATATGGCAAGAGCTGGTCTATGCCTTCTTGTGTCTTGTTCGAAACGCTAACAATTGGAAGATCGGCATTCCTGTACATTGACAGATCTGGAGATGGGGCTATGTCGATTTTGGTTAGGCACAACAATGGCCTGATGTTCCCATACTGGCAAATTATAAGATACCTATCAACAAGCCTTGGATGGAAAACAGGGTTTACTGTTGAGGCGACAATCACAGCAAGGTCTATGTTTACTGCAAAAACATGCTCCTCTCCGATTCCAGACCTCCTCGAGGCGTCCGCCCGCAACCTTGCAAGCTTTGAATGGCGTGTCGTTATGCCCTTTATGACCAGCTGCTGGTTGGATATCTCAAATACTACGTTATCACCCACAGCTAACTGATTCAACAATGCGCTCTGCTCGCTGGATGACGCAGACCCAGGCAGAAACTTGCCATCGTACAGGATAGAGAAGGCTGGGAAGCTTACATCTGCAAGGATGCCTATCCTCCCGTGCTGTGATGCTTCAGCGGGATCGTAAACAGCCAACTCAGGCATTTCCTCTTCTTGGTCATTTACTTTCTGGCCAAAAGACTTTCTATCGTGGTTGGCTTCACGCTGTGCCTTCTTCCTAAGGGCGCGTTTGTTCTTCCATCTTTCCGAGTACCAGTCCTTGCTTTTCATCACTTTAGATTGAGTCTGCAACTTATTAATTTTAGTTAGGATAAGGTATGTTCGAAGAGATATTTATAGGTGAGCATAGCGGCAACTTTGTTTGTCTCAAAAAGAGGAGTGAACACCAAAGTTTCCCCCTAAAAGAGATAAAGATTTATGAGTCCAGCCCCAGGAGGGAGTGCCTGATTTTGTGTGGGGCTTATTCGATTTGCCATATTGGCGCCGACGACAGATAGAAAGTAAAGGAATTTATCCTTTTGGTGAGCTTTGGGTTGGCAGGGCACGGCTTACTGTTTTTGCGCCACTACGACTATGGATAAGCTATTTGATTTTCTGAATTTCTTGCCCCAACCTCCGTACACGCTCAGAATCTTGAATCCGTTCTTTTCTAACAATCGTTTGAGTTCAGTGCGCGAGTATATCTGCATGTCCCAGCTGTCTTTGATTATCTTTGGTCTGTCAAATCCTTTTTGTATCCAAGTTTCTTGATTTATTTTGAGTAGGCGTGCTTTAGAGTCCAGATGGTTGTGGTTAAATCTCACATATGTGTTTTCTTTATCCTTTAAAGCGGCATCGATAAAGTCGTATTCGAGAGCCCAGTAGTTATACTCAAGATTGAAGATATCAAAAATGTATAGCCCATGAGCCTTGAGGTTATGGTTTATGTTCTGAAGCGCTGTAACGAATTCGTTCTCTTTCAGATGACCTATCGCATTGAATATCGTGATAACAGCGTCGAATTTGCCCAATCTGGCGTATCTGATGTCGCCCTGGTTAAACTTCAGATGCACCCTCAGTTTCTTGGCTTTGGATTTGGCAATGTCCAGCATTCCCTTGCTCATGTCGTTGGCAACGACCCTGTAAGATTTCGAGAGATATAACGCCTGTGCCCCAGTGCCGCACGTGAAGTCTAAAACGCTCTTTGCTTTGTGCCTCTTTAGCGCCGAATCTATGAATGAGTTTGATTTAGAGTAGAACCAATCCGCTTCAAGCTCTAATGTGTCGTAATATTTTGCAAGCCTGTCATAACTGTATTGTTTCATCATAATCGCGTTTCCTATATTATATCTAAAGCTTTATGGGCTAATTATTAATTAAAGTTGATTGAATCGCCAGAATCCTAATCATAGGTCCTTCGGGCTCCGGCAAGACATTCGCAGCAGAGGCACTGAAAAAGGAAGGCATCAATGCCGTAGATGCCGATTCTGTACCTGGACTATATGCTTGGTACAGCAGGGGCAAGAAAGTGAAGCATCCAAAGTTGACCAAAAAATTTGTTCACTCCCACCCTTTTCTTTGGGACAGAAAGGTGTTAATAAAATACCTTAAGACCAACCCCAACATCTATCTTTTCGGCTTGTCAGGAAATGTTTTTGACACGATCGATTTATTCGACAAGGTGTACTTCCTTAAGGTAAACCCACAAGTGGTAGTAAGAAGATTAATGCATTCGAGTAGGAAAAACCCCTGGGGCAAGAAGGAATGGCAGCAAAAAGCAACAATCGACTACCACTCCTATTATTTTCTTGCAATTTAAATGTTGACTTTAAATTCTGTTGCTCTCCGAAAGCACAACGAACACAGAGGTTCGTCTTGAAAAAGATGCAAAGTTTAAACTAATATCGATTCAATGCTAATGCCTTGTTCCATTATCCTGAAAACCAATGGATGCGAACCCTCGACGACAGAATGCATTTTTACGAATCTTCTTCGACGACAAAATCTGGTAAAACGTTGGTTAGCCCCAGGAGGGGGTTGAACCCTCGACTTCCAGTTTACGAAACTGGCACTCTGCCACTGAGTTACTGGGGCGCGCTATCTATAAAAACATGCGAGCAAATAAATACTTACTCTCAATAGCGATTCTCATGGATGATTCTTCAACTCCAAACAATCCACCTTCGACTCCGGAGCCGATTCCCCCCACTCCACCTCCCGAACCTTCTCCGCAGCCGGAACCTACTCAGCAATCAGAGCCTCAGACATCCCAGCCTGCGCAGGAGGAGCAGCAGGCCACCAGCTCCCCATTCAACAACAGAATTCCTGACTTCTTGTCAGGCGTAAAGGTGCCCGAGCCCAGGATAGTGGTCTCGATAATCGCTGTCATCGTGATTGCAGCAGTAATACTTGCCCTGTTTCCGGGGCCGTCTACCCAGACCACGTCCACTACCACCGCCGTTCAGCAGGTGAACCTTTCCAGGATAAGCGCGTGCGAGCAGATAAACAAGCCAGGAACATACTACCTCATGAGCGACATAAACTACAGCTCAACTTCCGGAGCCTGCATAAGCGTAGTATCGAGCAACGTACGCCTGGTCGGCAACCAGCATACGATAACCGGCAGCGGCCCATACACAGGCCTGCCTCCGTACTCGTACGGCATCGCGGTCCAGAACGTCTCAAACGTTACAGTTACCGCGTTACGCGCTCTCAGATTCTCGTACGACCTTTTCGTCAACAACTCAATAGGCACGCAGGTCATAAGCAACAACTTCACCACATCTACTCTTGCAGGCATCTACCTGCTCAACTCCGTAGGTGGCACCGTGCAGGAGAACTCAGTATCAAATGCGCAGAGCACCCGGGGAGGCATCTTCCTCTCAGGTGGCGGCGGAAACAAGGTCTTCAACAACTCCATATACAACAACGCCTACTATGGCATCGTGGTCAACTCTACTGGGAACAACTTCACGCGCAACACCTTCGGAAGCAACGCGGCTGATCTCGTCTGCAACCTCGCGGCCGCGTCCTCCCTCTCTAACGTATTCAGCGACTCCAAGTGCGCCATAAACGACTATTGCGGGTTTGCCTCATGTTCGATCAACGTGCCCTTCAACATCTCCTCCATAAGGTTGGCTCCTGGCAGCGTGAACAGCTGCGGCACGATCTACTCACCTGGCAACTATGTGCTTTCCAAGAGTGTAAGCGCATCCGCATACCTGAACACGTCCAACCCTCTGTCGAAGAGCGTCGCATGCATACAGATACTCGCTCCCAACGTCAACTTCGACTGCGCAAACAAGCAGATCAACAACTCGGGCTACGGCATATACATAGGGCCATCTTCAAACGTCAACGTCTCAGGGTGCACGTTCACCAAGGATACCTATGGGGTCTTCGCTACCAGTGCTTTCAACCCTAAGGTCAGCAACTCCACTGCCAGGGACAACACCTACGGCGTCTATATAACAAATACCACCGGCGGCGGCCTCTCTAACGTAAACCTCACCATGAACAACACCTACGGCCTGTTCGTAAACTCGTCCAGTGGCCTCCTGCTCGATGGCGTCAAGGCGCAGAACAACACATACGGCATATACATGAACAGCGGAGAAAGCAACGTGTTCAGCGGGGGCGTCGCGACCAACAACACCGAGGCAGACCTCTACTGCAGCGCCAACACGTATAACTCCACCACCAACCTCGCTCAGAGCATATCTTGTGGCGTGACCGACTGCAGTTGGGCTTCAGCTTCATGCAAACAGACTGTTCAGCCGCAGCTTTCCGTCTATCCGGTCACCTCCTGCAAGACAATCACGGACCCGGGCACCTATGCCCTCAGCCAGAATGTGATTGACTCAGGCACATGCTTCAACATAGAGTCCAACAACGTGGGCTTCAACTGCAACTCCCACCTACTGGTAGGGTCTTCGCAGAAGAGCGCGTTCTACGTAGCCAACAGGCAGAACGTGAGCATATCCAACTGCATCATAACCGGCTTCAACGTTGGCGTGAACGTTACCAACTCGTCAAGCATAAGCATTGACAACCTGACAGTCAACTCGCCCGCCAGCGGGGTGCGCTTCTCGCGCGTCTCCGCAAGCTCGGTAAGCAACGTAAAGGTGACAGGTCAGTCATTCGCGGCCTACAACTTCACGAACGTCAACACCAGCACGATAAAGGACAACATAGCCTTTGGGGGATCGCAGCAGGGCAGCGGCTTCCTCTTTACAAACTCCAGGCAGAACCAGATAACGCTCAACAACGCCACAGAGAACCCGGTTTTCGGGTTCAGCTTCGCCAATTCGAGGAACAACACCGTTTCGAACAACAGCGCGTCGTCGAACAAGAACGTTGACTACTCCTGCTCCGGCAGCTCCACCGGCCTCTACTCCAACCCTCTTGGAATCAACTCAGGCTTGACAAAGTCGCAGTGCGCGTGGATGGTGGTGCAGAGCCCGCTCACCGTAGGGCCCACGTGCCAGGCGGTCTTCTCGCCCTCGCAGATAGTGCTCGGCTCTGACATGGTCTACTCTTCAGGCAGCACCTGCTTCAGCGCGTACCGAACAAACTCCTCTTCTGCGAACAGCACTCTGATAAACTGCGCCGGCCACACGGTCTACGCATTGCACGGAGGCACGTTTGCTGACGTGGTCGGTGCCTCTGGAGTCAAGGTCTACAACTGCCTCCTACTCAACTTCTCAGTGGGAGTGCAGAGCAGCAACTCGATCAGCCTGTCGGTGTTCAACAACACCTTCCAGGGCGGAGGCGTGGGCGTAATGTTCAACGACACCAAGTCAGCAAGCGTCTACAAGAACGCGGTCTACAACAATACCGACGGCCTGCTCTTCTACAACACCACGAGCTCCAAGGTCTACAACAACCTCCTCTTCAACAACACCGTAGGGCTCGGATTCTACGGCGGCTCCTCTCCAATAATAACCAACAACACCGCAAGAAACAGCTCAACCGGCCTGCTCTTCAACGCCACAAGGCTCGCCAACATACAGGACAACACCTTCCTCAACTCCAGCCAGGGGGCCATAGTCTGCGTGGGCTCAGCCGCCAACCTCTCGAGCAGCAACGGCGACGGGGGCGGGAACATCTGCCAGAACGCGAGCTCCACCTGCAGCTGGATAAGCGCCTCGCCCTCCTGCAAGGCCTAGTGCTTCAGCCTGATATATCCCAGGGCATTCAGCCTGTCCTCTATGTCCGCGTAGCTTTTTCCGCATAGCAGACTGCCGGCCAGGAATCTCTCGTCCGTCACGTCCCTCAGGCAGAAGTCTGGCGCTTTGAACGCATTCATCGCAGCCTCGTCCGCAAACTCGAAGTCGATCAGCACGAGCCCGGAGAGGCCCTCCTGGAACACGCCGATCTGCGCCTCAGTGCCATCGCTGTCGTAAAAGTATCTTGTCTTGTGCAGCATCTTGCCATCCATGCCCGAGAGCGGCTCGAACTCCTCCTCCGTTATCTCTATCGTCTCCTCGTTTGCCATCGCGGGGTCGCTCTCGCTCCTTGTCTTCTTCGTTATCTCGAAGCTCTCCCCGTTCTTGCGTATCCGCAGCTTCGGGTGTTCAGAGCTCTTCGGCAGGTAGATGTCGATGACCTCCCTGCTCTTGCTGCCCTGCAGGTCTGGAAGGTACTTCGCCAGGAATGTCTTTTCCAGTTCTCTCATGCCGCCCATTGCTATTTCTGTGATAGCATTTATATATTTGAAAATCACAGACAGATAGCATGGCACAACTTGCTGTAGCAGACGTAACGAACGCGCTCAAGAACACGGTAGACCCTGAGATTGGGATAAACATAGTGGACCTGGGTCTGCTATACGACATCAAGGTGGACGAGAAGAACGACATCAGCCTCAGGCTCACTATGACAAGTCCCATGTGCCCGGTAACCAGCGTTATAATGGCAGACGTGCAGCTCAGGCTTGAAAACCTGCCAGAGGCGGGCAAGGTCAGCCTCGACCTGGTATGGGAACCGGCCTGGAGCCCGGAGATGATAACCGAAGAGTACAGGGTCGCGATGGGAGCCTGATCAGAAGAAGTTGTCCTCAAAATACTTTATCTCTACTTCTGCCCTGTCGTCGTCAGAAGCATGCAGCAGGTTGAACACAGCCCTCCTTTCCATGTTCGCCTTCATGATGGAGTCGTTGCCGAGGTCTCCACGCACTGTTCCCCTGTCCGCCTTTGACGGATCCGTGTAACCGATCAGCTTCCTGGTCCTGTTCGCCGCGTCTTCCCCTTCTACGATCACACCTATTATGTCACCAGCGGTTTCGTACTGCCTCTTCCAACTGACAATCTGCCTTCCCATCTCCACAGGGTCGAGGCTGCCAAATATCTTTCTAACCTCATCCTCTGATATGTTGTTCTCCTTCATACCGGTCAGCGTCTTCTCGCCTCTCCCTTTGAAGTACTCTTCGGTGTCCACGTACATTAGCTTTGCGAGCTTGTCTGACATCTTCCCCTTCTTCATCTTCACTATCTTGAAACCAGAGTCCTCGAACATGGTTATTACCTTTCCCACAAGCTTCCTATCAATCGCATCCGGTCCCAGGAAAATCAACTCTCTGCTCACTAACTCACCTATATTTTAATATCTTGATTAAGGATATAATATTAACCCAGCTGTTTTTGGTGATATTTGTGATAAGACAGCCGATTATCTGCGTGATGGGCCATGTAGACCATGGGAAGACCAGCCTGCTCGACAGGATAAGGAGCAGCACCATAGCTAGCAGGGAGGCAGGCGGCATAACCCAGCACATAGGCGCCAGCGAGGTGCCGCTGAATGTGATAGAGGATGTGGCCGGGCCGGTGCTGAAGCAGTTCGGCGCAAAGATCACCATTCCCGGCCTGCTCTTCATAGACACTCCGGGGCACGCGGCTTTCACCAACCTGAGAAAGCGCGGCGGATCCGTCTCCGACCTCGCCATACTCGTCGTCGACATTACCAAGAACTTCGAGCCGCAGACCTACGAAGCGCTGGACATACTCAAGGAGTACAAGACGCCATTCATCGTGGCCGCCAACAAGATAGACCTTATAACCGGCTGGCGCCCACAGAAGACGAGCAGCTTTGCCGAGTCGCTTGCCAAGCAGGAACGCAGCATAGCAGACGCGCTGGAAGCCAAACTCTACGAGCTTGTTGGCAAGCTCAGCGAGGCGGGCTTCTCGAGCGAAAGGTTCGACAGGATCAAGGACTTCAAGAGCGAGGTTGCGATAATGCCGGTAAGCGCCAAGACCGGTGAGGGTATAGCGGAGCTTCTTGTGTTCACCGCTGGCATAGCCCAGCGGTTCTTGGAGGCCCAGCTCAACATAGAGGTAAAGGGACCTGGCAAGGGCAGCGTGCTGGAGAAGAAGGAGGAGAAGGGCCTCGGCACCACAATAGACGTGATACTCTACAACGGCACACTGAAGGTTAACGACACGGTCGCGTTCGCAACCCCCACGGGCGTCGCCAAGGCGAAGATACGCGCCCTTCTCAAGCCGAAACCGCTGCAGGAGATGAGGGAGAGCAGCAGCAAGTTCTACTACGTCGACTCCGTGGCAGCCGCGTCAGGAATCAAGATAAGCGGCGTAGGGTTCGAGGACGCGCTTCCTGGCTCGCTGCTCATCTCCACCGAGGACAAGAGCTACGAGAAGGAGATAGCCACTGAGATCAAGGACGTCTTCGCCACCGAGAAGGTAGGCGTGGTGCTCAAGGCCGACACCATAGGTAGCATGGAGGCGCTCTCAAGGCTCCTCGGAGCCGCGGAGGTGAAGATCAGCAAGAAGGAGGTAGGCAACGTCACGAAGCGCGACGTGCTCGACGCGTTCAGCATGCGCGCTCTCGACCCATACAACGCCGTCGTGCTCGCGTTCAACGTCGGCATAGAGCCAGACGCTCAGTCCGAGAGCGAGGCTGCGAACGTTAAGATCATCAGCCAGAACATAATATACAAGATAATCGACGACTACAAGGAGTGGCTTGATTCGCAGAAGAAGAAGGAGAGGGAGGACGCGGCCAAGTCTCTCACCTTCCCGTGCATAGTGAAGGTGCTGCCCAATACCGCCTTCCGCATCTCCCACCCGGCGATATTCGGAGTGGATGTTGCTGCGGGCAGGCTAAAGTCATCGGTGCTGCTGATGCACGAGAACGGCGACACGATAGGCAGAGTGAAGGAGATGCAGAACAACGGGATGAGTGTGGGCGAGGCCAAGAAGGGAGAGAGTGTGGCCATCTCTGTAGACGGCATAACCTTCGGCAGGCAGGTGAAGGACAACGACGTGCTCTACTCGCACATAAACGACGATGAGGAGCAGCTGCTCAGGTCAAAGTTCAACTACCTACTCAGCGAGGAAGAGAAGGAGCTTCTCAACGAAATATCTGTTATAAAAAGGAGTAACAAGTAACTACCTATGCTCTAAGACGGGGATTCTATATGCAAACTCCTGTGTTGGAAAACCCCTGCTCTTTGAAGATGCTGAAAAAGATAGCAGCATACGAAAAGCGGGTTTTCTCATCGGATGCCATACCTCTATCGCGAATGATAGAACTTTGGAAGAAGAACCCCTTCATGTTCACTGCACTGCGTTCAGGCAACAAGTTTCTTGGGTATTTTGACATATTCGTGCCCAACGAACCGGGCGAGAAGGTCTTGCGTGAGCGCAATGGCATAGACCAAAAATTGAGCGCTGAGCACATGCGCGATCCACAGAGCATGCGCGGCACGAAAATGATATACTTTGACGCTATCGGGGCTGTGGGCTCTGGAGAATCGAGGAAACGCATCGCTGCGATGCTCATGTACGGGAGGGCGACGTTCGTGCAAAGGAGGTTCAGGCTTCCGAGCACAATATACGTCATCCCAACAACCCCGGAAGGCAAGAAGCTTGTAAAGTCGTATGGCGGCGCCAGGTTCGCGAAAGCAAGCATCTCACACACTGTCTACTGGATGTTCAAGCTCCGCGCGACCGCGAGCTGGTGCAAAAAGGTCAAGGCACGCGCCGCAAAGAGAGCCGTGCCGAAGATCGCGTTTGCAAGAGTATGAACCCTACTTCATCTCTTCTCCCACTGTCCAGTCGATTACGTTGTAATCTTTCTTGTCATCAACGCTCCTCAGCGGAAGCCGCCCAATAAGCATCTTGTCTATCTCGTAGCACAGCACGTATGCGATATTGTTTCCAAGCGCCTGCTTGTGGTACTTCGCAATCTGGGCTGTTGCTGTTTTGAAGTCATCAAAAACGCCGACGCCGAAATGGTCGTAGCTGCCTATTAATGGCGCCAGGACGATATACCTGCTTATCAGCGTGTTCTCGTCGTCACTCTGGAACGCCCTCCTCACCTTGAGCACCTGCTTCTCAAAGTCCTCTTTCGGTGTGTACTTCACCAGAAACGCCGCTGTTGATACGTAGTCGGGCTTGTCCATCGTTATGGTGAAGCGCTTTATGTAGTTCATCTTCAGGAGCTTGTTGAACGTGTATGCTACTGTGTTGAAGTGCATGCTTAGCCGCTTCGAAAGTTCTTGGAAGGTGACCCTGGAGTTCTCGTTGAGTATCTTGAGCATCTCCTTGTACTTTGGAGCTATGCTGCTCTTCTCCAGCATCTCGTTTCTCAGTGGGAAGAAGCCGAGCTGCGTGTGAACCACTTCAGATGTCTGCGCAAGCGTACCGTACCTTGCCAGCAGCACGGCGATCGCGTTGTCCCAGTATACGTACTCACTTGTCGATGTGGCTATGCCGTATATCAGTATGGCGTTCTTTCCCTTTACGGAGAACGCGATCTGGGGAATCGGAGATTTCTTCAGCACCTTCTCCACATACTCGTAATCCGGCTTCTCCTTCAGCTCTACGAAAACGATGTGCGGGCTCGTGAGCCCGAGCTTGTTGTAATCCAGCTCTACGGTGTACCTTATGCCAAGCTCCTGCTCTATCTTCTTGAGCCTCATGCTGACCGTCCTCCTTGAGAGCCCTGTGTTATTCGCGAGGTCCGAGATGGATATCCGCGAGTTCTCGGAAAGCATCCTGACTATCTTCCTGGTGATCGTCCCATACTTGTCATTAAACTCGCTGTGAAGCTGGTAAGAAAGTTCCTCGGCCATGTGTATATCAAAATAACAAACTATAATAATAATTCTGTTAATTTTCGTGGACTTTAAATGCGTTGCTTTCCAAGCATCTAATGTGCAGATCAAGAATGTTGCGAATGCGTACCTTATCATAGGAATAGTGATAGCCGCGCTCTGGCCCGTGGTGCTGAACCTGGCAACCAGCGTCAACGTCTTCGAGTTCACGTTCTTCGCGTACCTTCTGGCACTTCCGGCGTCATTGGCCTTCGTCGTGCTTTCTGGGAAGACCAAGGACCTGCGCAAACTGATCGCAAGCAAGCGCGATCTCGCCGTGGTCTGCGTGGTTGGCGTGCTGAACTACGGATTCATGGACTTCGGCATACTGTTTGCAGAGCACTACATCAGCCCATCGCTGGCCGCCGTCCTCTTGAGGTCGTATCCGCTGCTAATGCTGGTGTTCCTGCCAGTGATACTGAGGGAGAAGGTGAGCAGAATCCAGGTAGGAGCGCTGATGCTCGGGTTCGTGGGCATCATTGCTGCCGTAATGTTCGGCCAGTCTGGCGCCTTCGGTGGCACAGAAGCCATGATGGGCATAGGCATGGCGCTTGCCGTGGCTCTAGCAACAGCGTTCTCGCTGACGCTTACAAAGAGATACATATACGACACGGAGTCATCCATACTCGCGTTCAACTGTGTGAGCGTGATCTTCTTCGGCATCGCCTTCTTTGCCGTTGGGGCGCCGCTCGGCGGCATAACCGCGCCGGTGATCTTCGCCCTGCTCTTCACTAGCATAGTTGCGAATGTGCTTTTTGCATTCGTCTACTACATGTCGATAAGGATGATGAAGATAACCGTGGTCACCAACTCATATCTGGTGGTTCCATTCTTGACGTTTGCATTCTCATACATCATACTCGGCCAGCCGATGCTTCCCATATACTTCCTCGTTGGCATACTCGTGTCAGCCGGCATCCTTCTGCAGAGATTTGACAAGGTTGGCGGCACCTTCCTCGCAAAGGAACAGCATAAGCTGAGGGATTTCGTGATATTCGATGTCAGTGGTGCATTCGCCAACACGGGAGAGGTTGCGATCTCAAGCGCCCTCAGAGAGGGCGCCAGGGTTATGGCGGTCAAGCTTCCGGAGAGGCATAGGAAAACTGTCGAGAAGAGGATTAACGGTGGCAACTACTCTTCTGTGTTCACTAACAAGCACGAGCCGATCGCCAGCGAGGTCAACTACGTTAAGGGCATAATGGGAGCCGCGCCTAGCGACATGATACTGATGAAGGTAGGCAGCTTCGATGAGGGCGAGGCCTTCTTCGCCGGAATGTCGGATCTTGTAAGCCACGAGGAGCCACCATTCCAAAATAACAATAGTTAACGTCATTTATGTAAAATTCAGAAGGGTATTTAAACAAGAAAGATCATATGTATATACAGGGATTTACGGTTAGCAAATCTTTTTGTTTAACTAAAATCCCACCCACCCACAAAAAGAGGCACGCCGGAAGGTGTGCCCTTTTTCTATTTAACTAACCTGTTCAGCTCATCGCCATCGACGTTGAACCTGTGCTTGCTCATTATCTCCCGCACCGCCTCTTCTCCGCCCCTGCCTTTCTTGGCCTCTCGCACCAGCTTCTCGAGCTCCCGGCCCTTTATCCTTTCCAGCTTTCCGCTTCTTATGGCGCCGCTCACAGCCTCGGCCGTCTCTGGCGCCTGCTTGATCAGCTCCTCTATCGCAGCCTTGGTTATGCGGCCTTTTGCGTACTCGTCGAAGATGCGGAGCATGGCGGCATCGCTTATGTTGTCCACGTTCTTTCCCATGCGCCGGGCCTGGGTCATCTTGTCAAGCAGCACTGTGGCCACGGTACTGCCCTCCACGCCAGTCTTCTCCACTATCTGCGTGAACAGTCCGAGCTGCTGAGACCAGAGCATCTGCTCCTCCAGCTGTTTGTTCTTTATCTCGCGGGCCAGCCTCCTCACAGTTTTCTCCACATCCACGGCCTGCCTCTTCGCCTCCGCGTGCACCTCTGCACCTATTGGTATAGGGCGCACGTCCGTCTCAGGGTACATGCGCGCTCCTCCGGGCAGCGGCCTCAGGAATGTGGTTATGAGCAGTTTCGAGTCAACCCCCCTGGTCTCGTTAGGCACCTCGAGCGCGGCCTGCTGCGCCCTCACGTTCGCAAGAGCGAGCGCGTTTTCGCATATGTGCTTCTCACCTGCGACGAGCATGAACGCATCTTCGTCGTCTGCGCCTATCATGCGCCTGAGCTCCTGCAGTTCGTGGTCATCGAACCCGTAGGCCTTCAGGTCCTCGTCGCTGTGAATTATGCCGCCTACCCCAGCCAGCTTCGCGTATCCGCTTATCTCGCTGCCAAGCCTCCTGCCTGGGTTGATCTCCCTGCCGAGCAGGCCTCCGTATCCCTCAAGTCTCGATGCCAGCACAGCCCCCTCCACATCCTGCAGGCTCTTCCTTAGTACCTTCACTTTCGTGTCTCCCAGAACGCTGGTGACGTCTACGGGCGGATGCACCTTCGCGTTTCTCTTCTGCAGCTCCTTCTTTATCTCTATGAGCGCGAGCTGCCTCTGCACCTCGCTCTCTATTATCTTGTCCATGGTCTCCAGCTCCTGGAAGCCCTTGATCTCAACTCTCGCCCCTCCGCGTATCGAGACGTTAACGTCCTGCCTTATGGATCCGATCCCGCGCTGTACCCTGCCGGTCAGCCTGAGCATGAGACCTATCCTGCGAGCCAGATCCTTGGCCTCCTCAGGGCTTCTTATCTCTGGTTCGGTGTCTATCTCCACGAGCGGTATGCCCAGCCTGTCTACATTGTATATCACCATGCTGCCGTCGCTGTGCTCTATGCCGCTCGATTCCTCCTCGAGGAATACCGAGGTTATGCCCAGGCGTCTGTTCCTGAACTCGAGGTAGCCATCATGGCCTACCAGCAGCGTTCTCTGGAATGCGCTGGTGTCGCTGCCATCCACCACTCCCTTCCTCATCGGCTCCAGCTCTGCCGGCACCCATCCCTTGAATGAGGCGACTATCTGCAACGCTATCGCGAGCGCATCGGGGTTGAGCTCGTGAGGCGGCTCTTCGTCTATGTCGACCATGCACGTAGTGTTCCTGAACAGGTTGTAGACGAACTTCCTGCCGCGCTGCGTCTCAAACGCGGCTGAGAGGTCAATGCGCCCAAGCTCCCCGGCCACCGCCCTCTGCCTCCTCTCCACCTCCGCTACCGAAACATCGTTAGACAACCGCGCGTCGCACGAGCAGAAGAGCTTGTGCTCAGTCTCCAGCCTCTGGTGTATCTCCAGGCCGCACATGAACCCAAGCGCTTCGTAATCCAAAACCGCCAACAGCCCACCTCTAAAACCAGTCCACCTCCGTCCTCTCGGTTATCTCGCCCGCGATGTTCTTGTCCAGCATCTTCGCAGCTTCCGCGCGCTTGTGGTTGCCAAGCAGCCATCCGAGCTTGACGAGCGCGACCTCGGGCAGCATGTCCTGGCAGTATATCGCTCCCGCCCCAGCGATCAGCCTCAGGTTCCTGTAGACGTTCGTGTTCACCCTTCCGTTCAGCGTCTGCGATGTCATGCCCACCACGACCCCTGCATCGGCTGCGCGCTTTATGTGTCCGAGCCACGAGTACTTCTCGTCGGCTGGAGAGACGGCAACATGCCCCATGCCCGTGCCCTCTATTATGATCCCCTTGTACTTCTTGTCTACGTAGTAGTCGATTATCTCCGGATCGGAGTTCGGATAGAACTTCAGCAGCGCAACCTTCGGCTCATACCCGGCCTTCAGGCGCAGCTCTCCACCGCCCTCCCCGATCCTCCTGTGCGGGCTGACGTAATCTATGTTGCCCGCTGGGTCCACCGTGGCTATCGGCCTGCTGTTTATCGGCCTGAATGCGTCCCTGCGTGTCGTGTGCATCTTCCTCGCCTTAGTTCCTCTGATGAAGCTGCAGTAGCTGTCGGAGGAGCTCGCGTGCATGCAGATGCCCACCTCGGCAATGTTCGCCTTTCCGGCAAGGTGCGCGGCGCACACGAGGTTCATGAACGCGTCGCTAGATCCGCGGTCCACGCTCCTCTGCGCTCCGGTGAGAACCACCGGCCCGCTGAGTCCGCTGAGCATGAAGCTAAGCGCCGCAGATGTGTAGTGCATGACGTCGGTGCCGTGTAATATGACCACTCCGTGCTTGAATATCTCCCTGCTGCATCTCTCGCATCGCATGCATTCTCACTCTTTAATCTAGTATCTATGGAGTGGAAGG
>JAMCYP010000015.1:0-39899 GCA_023476545.1 Candidatus Martarchaeota archaeon
AGAGGTGTACATGGGTCCGTTGATAAGCCAGAAGGCGATGGAGACATACGCGCGGAGCATGGAGGAGGTCAAAGCCTCTGGCAAGGTGCTCTACGGAGGGAACACTGTGAACACCGGCCTCAGCGGGGAGTATGTGGAGCCCGCGTTGGTGGAGGTGGCGCACTCCAACAGGCTGATGCACGACGAGCTCTTCGTGCCGATACTCTCGCTCGACACGTTCAAGAAGTTCGAGGAGGCGATGCAGAAGGCGAACGACGTGGATTTCGGGCTGACGGCTGGCCTGTACAGCAAGAACAGGAAGGAGATAAACGAGTTCGTGCACGGCATACAGGCAGGGGTGGCGTACGTAAACAGGAGGACGAGCGCGACCACCGGGGCGATAGTAGGCATGCACACCTTCGTCGGATGGAAGGGAAGCGGGCTCACGGGCAAGGGCACCGGAAGCAGGTACTATCTGCAGCAGTTCATGAGGGAGCAGAGCGTGGCAGTGGTAAAGTAGCCTGGTGCGGGAATGCTCTCTAGGGTGCTGTATGAGATTCTGCAGGCGCATCCGTACGAGAAGAAGAGCGTGACGGTAAGGGGCAGGAGGCTGAGACTCGACGTGGCAGACACCTTCCTGAAGAAGATGGTGGGGCTAATGCACAGGGAGAGCATGGGCAAGGTCGACGGGATGCTGTTCAGGATATCCGAGCCGGGGATAGTGTCCGCTGCGATAACAATGATGGACATGAAGTTCAGCATAGACATAGTATGGCTTAATTCTGAAAAGAGGGTGGTTGACATAGCCCGCAACGCGAGGCCTTCGCGCTCGATGTTTGGCTCGTACAAGCCGAGAAGCGCCGCTTCGTATGTGCTGGAGCTCAAGGCAGGAGAAGCCAAGAGGCTCGGCATAAAGCAGAACGACCTTTTCAGGTTCAGCTAGCCGCGTACGTAGCCTGTGCACGCTGACCACAACGCTATATAATCTTGGCGTAGCAGTGCTCTTTGCATGACTGGAGGAGATTTCAGATTCAAGGCAAAGATAAGCCCTGTCGCCCTGCAGGGCCACGTCACAGAGGCATTCGCTCTGGTTGCGATGCACGAGAATATGGATG
This sequence comes from Candidatus Martarchaeota archaeon, assembly GCA_023476545.1. Lineage (GTDB taxonomy): Archaea > Micrarchaeota > Micrarchaeia > Micrarchaeales > CABMGC01 > JAJYVH01. The sequence goes on from JAMCYP010000015.1 coordinate 1,095, forward strand.
AGACCGCAGGCCGCTATCTGCGCCAGTACGTGCTCGCATACGATTCTGCGAACGTGAAGCCAGAGCACGTAGTGGATATGATACAGCGCAAGATAGTAGAGACGGCTGAGGAGATGGACCTCAGCGCCACACCGTTGAGCGCGGCGAGCACGGACCACGCGCTAAGGGGCGCGGAGATAAAGGATTGGAAGGAGCACAAGGCGGTGGTCGGAGTCAGGGAGACCAAAAATGAGAAGTCCATAGGCACCGCCTTCTACAGCATCATAGTGCTGGGAGGATTCGTAACGAAAGCTGTGATGGACACTCGGGGAGGGCGCGACTTCTCAGACGTTGCGGAGAAGGTATCGGGCAGAGTCATAGACAAGCTCTTCGGAATAGAGGGCATGGGCGACATATTCGGCCTGATGAGGAAAGGCACGCCCAGCTACATAATGTAAGTTGGTACGGAAACCGTGACAGCCGCCGGCGAGGATTGAACTCGCGACCTTCTGCTTACCATGCAGACGCTCTACCACTGAGCTACAGCGGCAGCATGGTAATCAACTTGCTAAGAAACCTTATATACCGTGGCGCCTTCGTGTGCCTTCCCTCCGGCCTTTAGGCCGACTTCGTCTCAGGCCTTGCATGCATCGACATCCTTGTGGTCAATCTGCATGCTCGACACCTTCTGCACGACCTTCTCGCCGACGCCCTAGATCTCTATCTCGTCCACTGCCCTGAGCCCGCTGCTGAGCGAGAAAACTGCTACGCCTATACGGCCATAGTAGTGCGTCATCTTTCCAGCAGCGCTCCTTCCGCCTATGATAGCAATAGGGAGATGGAAAAACTAAAACCTTTGCATTTCTTACTGGTATAAAAATACATATTGTATAACCAAGTTATAGGGGTTGTATGAAAAGCATTGCAACGGCGTTGATAATACTCGCGCTTTCCTTCCTGGTGGTAAACACGGTATCGGCTTACGGCTACGGGACATCGAGCATAACACTGGCTTCTAGTAGCGTTAGCTTATCCCCGGGAAATGGCACATCGGTGGGCTACACCGTCTCTCTCGCAAGCGGCAGTACGTGGGGAACCACGCTCAGCGTGGTAAACAGCGGGCAGCTTGCGACAGACGGCATAAAGGTTAGCCTCAGCAACACCTATGCTGACCCTACCTACTCTGGCACAATGACCATAGGGACAAGCGGCTCTACGCCGCAGGGGAAGTACACGATACTGCTCGCAGCCACAGGCGACGACCCGTCCACCAGCAACGCCACTTTCGAGCTTACCGTACTTGCCAAGCCACTTCCGACCACAGCGCAGACAACCACCACAAACACCACAGTCCACAATACCACTACCGTGCAGGGCACCACGACACAGCAGACGACAATGCCGTCTACCACGACCAAGAACTATACTACAAGCGCCTATTACAGCCCCGCCGGAGGGACTGCGGCGCTGGCCTCGCCCGCACTGATAGTAATAATAGCGCTGGCTGCCATATATGGAATCTACACATATAAGTCAAGGCTCGCGAGGCTCACCATCATAGGCGCGGCGCTGATACTTATCGGCACGGTCGCCTGGCTCTATGGTGACTACTCAGGAGGCATACAGACGTACATCTGGGGAGGCGCGGCCGCTGTAGCTATAGGAACCGCGGCATGGACATACGGCGATGCTGGTGGAGGCACTTTCAAGCAGAAAAGCTCGAGCGGTGCTGTGTATCTTGGCATAGCGATCATCGCTGTAGGCTTTCTGGCGTGGATTTACGGAGAGCTTGGGGCGCCTGGCGTATCGAGCTACTGGTGGGGCGGAACCGCGCTGCTGGTAATAGGCACATTAGTATGGCTCTATGGAGATGCGAAAGCCGGAGCTTTCCTGCGAAGGACAAGATAGACGGGAAGCGGTCTGCAGGGGGAGAGATTTGAACTCTCGAAGGCACTAGGCCACGGGATCTTAAGTCCCGCGCATTTTCCGTGGCTGACGCCATTCCAGACTCTGCCACCCCTGCATGTGTACTATTGGTGCTTATGCTTTATAACGTTTAGATAGGCTCATCTGCCGATTTCCTTTACCATCAGCAGCCTATCTGTGCCGTCCTCGTAGTAGTCCCTCAACACCTTCACCTTCTTGAAGCCAAGTTTCTCGTAGAGCTTCACCGCCTCCCTGAACTGGTTCATTGTGTCGAGAATTATTTTTTGGCAGCCCGAGTCCCTCTCCACCCTTTCCAACAGTTTCGTTGCTGCTCCGCGATGTCTAAATGCGGTACTGGTGAAGACAGAATCGACGTAGACCGCACGAGGACTGCGCGTCGCAAAGGCCAGAATGCCGGCCACGATCTTCCCGTCCTCCACCGCCTTGTACACGTATGCGTCGAGTATGAGTGGCTTCCAGAAGTAGATGAAGTCCCTGTCGTACCTCATTTTGAAGCACTTAGCTTCAAGTTTTATCAGCTCGTCAGCATCGCGCAGCCTAGCACGCTCGATCTTCATGGCTGCCGTGCCTTTGGAATCACGCATAGGACGGTGGTCCTGTCTCTTCGCCCGTCTTGCTGTAGTGCTCATGCGACTCCTTCGCCTTCTTCAGCATCTCGCTGACTCTGGCCTCCACCTCTTTCGCCTCGGTCTCCAGCTCGGCGGTGTCGACCTTTATTCCCAGCAGTTTGCTCAGGCCGCTTATCGCGACTTCGGCGTACTTCGGGTCCATTATCAGGGGGTTAACCTCCACGAGCAGGTCCAGGGTGGGTATGTTGAACTCCTTGGCCCCGGTAATCAGCAGCGCGCTAACTCCTGCTATCACGCCTTCCTTGACTGGCTTGAGCCCGTTCTTGGCAGCGTCCTTTGTCATGTTGGGATTAGAAGCGATAACGTATGCGGTATCGGAAGGTTTTTGGGATGGCATGCCTCCTATTGACACTATCCGCTCTATCCCGCTCTTCCTGACAAACGACAGCAGCTCTGCAGCAAGCTGGTATATCACACGTTGCGGTATGGTGAACTCCGAGAGCACGACCACAAGCTTATCCTTCTGGTCTACGTACAGCCGCGCGGTGTGCATCGGCACCCCGTCGTGCACTGCGGCGATCGGAGGGAACATGTCGCTCTCTATGTGGCCTATGCTTTTCATTCCCAGCTTCTCTATCATGTAGCTTGACGCCATGGGCCCAACAAGTCCGGCTCCCGGAAAGCCCTCTATGAGCGTGTAACCCTTGAGGTCCGCCTTCTCATGCAATACGATTTCTATCATTTCAACCAGTTGCTTAGGGCATGAAAAGTATAAAAAGAGGAGACCACGGGCTCAGGCTCTTGTATTTTACTCTCGACATTACGACGATAAATATAAAAGCGTACTAGCCGTTTTATTATCGGTGAATTAATGGCAGAAAGAGTAACCCGCGAAAAGATCGACAGGGAAGATGGCTACCTTTACTATCTGGGTAAGGACGGCTATGCGTGGAGGACGCCTATGAAGACGAACTCGCGCGGAAGAAAGGCCAAAGTAGGCTCAGAGAAAGTGAAGAGAGCTGAAGGATTCCTTTACTTCATCGACAAGTCCGGCTATGTTGCCAGGGCAAAGATGAACAGGAAGGGAAGAAGGTAGGTTCTTTTTGAGGGGCGCCCCGCCCCTCCTATTTCTTTTATTTGTCAAGTGCGCCAGCGCGGCGCTGCGCCTCTTTTTATTCCTTAGTGTCTATTTGCTACTGCCCCTTGCCAATAAACAGGGAACGATCTGATTGCATCGCACACAGCCTGAAGAGAACTCCAGTAGACTACCTTGTGCTGATACTACTGCTAGCCATGATGGTAGGCAGTGCTTACATTGGCCTGTACATAATAGTTCCAGTAGGGCTGGCGGTCTTCTTCGTATACGAAGCTTACAGGAGCAACAGGCCCGGAGCCGCGTGGCTGAACCCGCCAAGCATAATTTGGTGGCTGGTTCTTGGCATAGTGCTGGTGGTGCTGGGCGCCTTACTCTTCAGCCTTTCCAGCGGAAGCCTGCAGCTGCAGAGCGGCGTCAGCACGTCTACGATGACTACGATACCAGGGCACACCACTGCCACCAGCACGGCAACCACTTCCGCCCCGACCTCGAGCAGCTCCACAACAACCGCAGGCACAACGAGCACGATACAGTACAAGACGCAGTCGGCCACTGCCGCTACGGCAGGCTACGGCCAGGGCTCAATATTCCTTCCGGGCAATTATCGCAAGTACATATGCGGAGGCACAAGCACGAGCACAACAGGTGTATCGTGGTCACCAAACGTCTCAGTTAGCGGCTACTCCTCGATAGGAATAAACGCTAACGGAACATGCACGTTGCAGAACGGCAACGTCAACGGCCGCTTCAACTCGTACTACGCCGTGATAGCCGGGATAGCGCTGAACGCCAGAAACTACACGCTGGTAGACGGAGTAAACCTGACGCAGATGCTCTTCAACGTGAACCAGCAGAACTCGTTCGTTGTTGCTATAGTGACAGGCAACACGCATAGCTTTGGCCCATACCTGTTCCCTGAGCCGGTGGTCTCCTACCCTCCAAATGCAGCCTTCAACTGCAATGTGACTGAGCAGCAGACCTCGACAGCGGTGAGGGAGAACGCAACATCGTTCGTGAAGAGCACGATCTCGCTCATAGTGTGCCCTTCCGCCGCGGCCGGCAGCTACCTGCTATCGGAGAAGAACCTGACAGACTCGTCTTTCGCAGTGTATATCTTCAAGCCGCGCTGACCCGTCAGTCAGAGTAGTTGACGATATAGTCGTTCACTTCCTTGACGCTGAGCTTTGGGTAGTGCGACGACCTGACGACCTTCAGCAGCTCGGTGGGCACCGCGTGCACAAGGTAGCTATCCTCTTTTCTTACAACAGCCATCTTATCCTCGCCTATGAATGAATGCGGCCGTATTTTAAAAAGGCGGAGCCGGGATGCTTATTGACGAATCGCTTTTGCTTTTGACGAATGGCTTCGTCAGATGCAGAATGCAATGGTTATGACATGCGGTGCGGGAATGGACTCAAACAGAGAAGACCCAAGTTGAGGCGGTCACTTGAATTTAAGGTACATCATTACCTTGTCTATCTTCAGCGTTTTCGCTCTGATGAAAGCCTCAGGAAGCACTCCGTAGGTCTTGAAGCCGAACCTCTTGTACAGTCTCTGCGCGCCTTTGTTGAATCCGAAGACGTCCAGCTTCACCACTCTGTACTTCTTCTTCGCCTTTTTCAGCGAGCTCTCGATGAGCAGCGAACCTATCCCCATCGACCTATAGCCCTTCCTGACAAGTATGCCAAGGTTTGCCATGTGCCTTGCCTCTGGGCTGCTTCCTGATGGGGTTACGTCGCACATGCCAACAACTTTGCCATCGACCACCGCCACTGAAGCCACTGCCTTTCCCTTCTTGACATCTCCAATAAGCTTCGTCAACCACTTCCTCTCACTTTTCAGGGTCGGTTTCTTTTCTGAGAGCGGTATTCCAATGAATGTGTTTTCCTTTATCTCTTTCTGGACAAGAACGTAGTTGGACAAGAGGTCGTGCAGATCCTTCATATTTGCATCCCTGACTATGATCCTTGGCTTTCTTGCTTTTCCCATTGCATCACAAACATGCACGGCAGAAGTGGGCATGCGGGTTAAGGAGGCAGGTGTCACTCAGGCATCGTTGCATCGGTAAGCTCTTTCAAAGAACTTCCCGTAGAACTCGCGCACCGCAGAATGGTTTTTTTCCATGGTCTCCAATACTGCCTTACCTCTTTCTGTTATGATAAACAAAGAGACACTAGACTCTTTCTGTTTCCCATCTTCCCCTCTAGTCATGATAGGTTGACGTTCAACCAGATACAGATACTCTAGCTTCTCTAGAGAATCGCAGAAATCCACTATGTCTGGGTGCGCGGCTGCGGAGCCTCCTATCGATATATCATATCTGACATCCGCCCATGCCCAGCTTGGTGCTATGCCTTGCGAGTTCACAGAAGCATATTTTAAAACGGCAAAATCGAGCTTGTGCAGATACTTTGCAGTTTGCGCATGTGTATCTTTTCTGTAAGCTTCTCTTAGCAAATCTTCTTTCTGCGCTGTTGCGATGGCCATAGCCTATTAATTCCAGTGAGAATACAAATACCTTCCGCCCATATTGAGATTGAATACGGGCACGGCGGGATTTGAACCCGCAACCAACAGCTCCGCAAGCTGCCGTGCTATCCAAGTTACACCACGTGCCCTCGGTGCTTTTATATACCTTGCTTTATTAATAAGATTCTACGCTTCTCAGAAGTGATAAAATAGCAACACTAGCAGGCAAAGTATGCGTTTCATGCGGCAGGCTCACCTCCGCATACACAGAGTTCAAGTGCCCCAAGTGCGGCAAGAGCACGATAGTCCGCTGCAGGCAGTGCAGGGAGACGTACAACAAGTACAGGTGCAAGGACTGCGGATTCGAGGGACCGTGATGGGCGACGTTGCGGTTCTCTTCAGGATATACGCAGAGGAAGGCAAGGAAGAGAGCGTGAGGAAGGAGATAGCGGACACGCTCAAACCGAAGGGATCCCAGCTGGAAGAAGTTGCTTTTGGAATCAAGACGATAAAAGCGCTCTTTGTGCATGACGACGCTCACGGCAGCTCGGAGATAGAGGAGAAGCTCAGGAAGTTACCGGGAGTGAAGGAAGTTGAGATAGTGGAGGAGAGCCTCGTATAGGCGCTTCCTGAAAGAGTTAATATTGTTTAGAAGCTCAGTGTAAACGCTGCTGGGGATCTGATGATAGATTCGATAGAGCTGAAGAACTGGAAGACGCACAAGGACACCAGCCTCAAGTTCTCTAAAGGCACAAACATACTGCTGGGCCAGATGGGCGCTGGAAAGAGCAGCATAATGGACGCGATCTCGTTCGCGCTCTTCGGCACATACCCGGCGATACAGCACAGGCGCGTCGCAGTAAGCGAGATAATAATGAACAGGCCAGAGCAGCAGAAGCAGGCAAGCGTGCGCCTGTCCTTCGGGGTCGACGGCGCAACCTACGAGGTCCAGCGAAACCTGGAGCTCAACGGATCAAACAAGGCCAGCATAAGCAAGAACGGCACGTACCTGCAGTCGCAACCTCAGCGCGTCAATGAGGAGGTGGAGCGCATACTGAAGGTAGACTATGACCTCTTCTCCAGGGCGGTGTATGCAGAACAGAACCAGCTCACCTATTTTTTGGAACTGAGGCCTGCGGAGAGGAAGAAGCAGATAGACGAGCTGCTGGGGCTTGACAGGTTCGCCGCGGCACAGGAGAACGCCGGCTCGCTGATAAACAGGATAAAGGACATGGTGGCAGAGAGCGAGAAGACAGCGGAGACGTTCGACATAAAGAAGCTCAGGGAACAGCAGAAGGCCATGTCTGACGAGCTTGAAGAACTGAGGAAGAAGGCAAAAGAGCTGGAGAGCGAGCTGAAATCGTACGAGAAGAAGCGCGATGAATCGGAGAAAGAGCTCAAGACAGCGAAGGACAGATACGCGAAGAAGACCAAGCTCGTGAAGGAGATCGCAGAACTGAAGAGCAAGCTAGATTTCGTTGACAAAGAGATACAGAAGATAAGAGAGAAGGGCATTGGGGAGAGGAAAGAGCTGGAAAAGAAGGCAATAGCATTGAAATCAGACCTTGAAACGAAAAACAAGGCTGAGAGGGAAGCGGCGGAAAGTGAAAAGAAGGCGCTGCAGCAGCTCGCAGGACTCGAAGCTGACAAGAGAGGAATAGGCAAAGAACTTGAGGATAAGGAGAAACTGCTGAAAGAACGGGCAAAGAAGGGCAAGAAGGAAGCTGAAGAGGAAGTGAAGAAGAAGGAGGATGAGCTGAAGCGAAAAGAAGCGGAGCGCGGCGCGAGCGTCGCGAGCATGAACGAGGACAAAAAGTGGCTGCTTGAGCTTGAAAAGCACATGAGCAAATGCCCGATCTGCGAGCGCGAACTCACGTCAGAGATAAGGGAGAGGATACTCGCAGACAAGAAGAGCACGATTCAGGCGCTGGAGAAACAGATCGGGGCGCAGAAGCTTGACGTAGAGAAGCTGGAAAAGGAGCTGGATGTGCTGGCCAAGGAACTGGAGACGGTCAACAGGGTGGAGGAAAAACTGTCCGGCTATGCCGATCTGGAAAAGAGAGCCAGAGAGAACGAATTGGCGTTGCAGAAGTCGAAAGAGGAGAGCCAGAAGCTGAAGAAGATGGCGGAGGAGGCGAAGGACGCCGTATCGAACGCAAAGGATGCGCTGACGAAGGTCGAGGGCGCGATGGAAGACGCCAAACGCGTTGAGCGCTACGCGGAGGAGAAGGAGAAGGAATCGAGGTCGTTGAAGGAGAGAGAGACGGAACTGGAAAAGACGGATGTTGACGAGAAGGAGATTGACAGGATGCAGAACGAGTTCACCAGGATAAGTGTGAGCATAAAGGAAGCTTCAACAAGGCTGGAGGCAAACCACTCTGCAGAGAAAGAGAAGGCGGAGCAGGTGGAAGAGAAGAGGAAGGAGGTGGAGCGCATAGATAGGATGCAGGATGACGCGAAGGCGAAGAAGAAGGCCGCAGAGAGCCTTGTGACGTTCAAGGAGGCCCTGGCTGAGACGCAGACCCTGCTCCGCACCCGGCTTATTGGCTCGATAAACGGAATAATGCAGGAGATATGGCCAGAGCTCTACCCGTACGGCGACTATCAGGGCTTGCTGCTTGAGCCCACGTCCGATGACTACATACTGAAGGTGAAGACATCAAGGGACGAGAACGACGGCTGGACCAGCGTTGATGCCATAGCCAGCGGAGGCGAGAAGAGCGTGGCGTGCCTTGCGATGCGCGTCGCTTTCGCACTCGTGCTCGTGCCCAACCTGAGGTGGATAATACTGGACGAGCCCACGCACAACATAGACCAGCAGGGACTTGAGAGGTTCGTGAAGGCGATAAACGAGGTGCTGCCAAGGATAGTGGAGCAGGTCTTTATCATCACACACGACGAGATGCTTAAGCAGGCGGTGAACGCAAAGATCTACGTGATGTCAAGGAACAAGGAAGCCGGCGAGGGCACGATCACAGAGTCATACTGACGACTCAGAGCATTCCAAGGCCGAGGCCGTTATCCTGATTTGGCTCGCGGCCGATCACCGAAGAGCCGCTGACGCCCGTGAATATTCCTATTATCTCAACCTTGCCCATGTAGTCCTGGTCGAGTCTTGCGCCCCAGGTCACATTGGCGTTGGTCGCTATGCTTGCGGTAAGCTTGGTGGCGATTTCGTTCGCCTCTCCGAGAGTGAGGTCTGGTCCGCCTATGATGTGCAGCAGCACTCCGCTAGCCTTTGAGTAGTCCACGTCGAGCAGCTTGTTCTTCAGCGTCGACTTTACGGCGTCGTCCACCTTGTTGGAGCCCTGCCCCGTGCCGACGCTGATCATCGCTAGGCCTCCTGCGGCCATTATCGAGCGAACGTCTGCGAAGTCGAGGTTGATCAGGCTCGGCTGCGTGATGGTCTCGGTTATTCCGCGCACCGCCTTAGCAGTTATCTCGTCTGCGAGCATGAAGGTCTTCTCTATGGGCAGGTTTGGATACAGAGATACGAGCTTCTGGTTGTCTATTACCACCACTGTGTCAAGGTTCTGCCTCAGCTTCTCGATGCCCTTCCTTGCGGTCTCGAGCCTGACCCTTTCCAACGAGAACGGCAGGGTCACTATCCCTATCACAATCGCGCCGGCTTCCTTCGCTATGCGTGCCACAACCGGCATAGAGCCTGTGCCCGTTCCGCCGCCCATTCCTGCGGTTATGAAGACGAGGTTTGTATCCTTGAGCAGGAACTCGATCTCGTTCCTCGAGAGCTCGGCCGACTTCTCTCCTATCTCCGGAAATCCTCCGGCCCCAAGGCCGTGAGTCAGGGCCTTGCCAAGTATAAGTTTCGTGATGTTGGGGTTGAGCATGCCTAGATGCTTGGCATCGGTGTTGAATGCGAAGAGTCCGGCGCCCTTTATGTCCATTAGGCTGAGCCTCTGCACCGTGTTGTTCCCTCCGCCGCCGCAGCCTACCACTGCTATCTTGGGCTTGAAGTACTCGAACTCTTGAGGTATGGTGCCTGATGAAGCCTCTGCAGATGTGTCGCCGTACATCCTATCACTTAGTATACTCGAAGGCAAAGATAAAAAGACTTCTCATCGCTGCTGAGGCAGTTCATGCCACTGCATCCTCTCGCCTATGCGCGCCCGGATCTGCCATCTTGCGCTCTTAGGTCGGGCCGCTATGAGTCCCAGTAGGGAGTCGGCTCTCAGGGCTATCACTTCCGCCTTGTCAGGCGCCAGCTTGCTTATGCGGTTTTTCAGCTTCATGAGATTGCCCGTGAAATCCTTCCAGACTCCCCAGTTTGTCGAGGTTATGTTTGTTATCTGCGCGTCATGTATGTCGTGCTTCCCACTTCCTATCTCGAAGTCGAAGAGAGCGGCGCCTATGTCGCGCAGGTCTTTGTCAGTTATCTCTGCAATCTGGAGTTTTGTCATGAGAAGTTCAGTTATTGGAAGCGTTGGCCCCTCATCTTCGAGCCCGTGGCGAAAATCTAATTTGTGACACATCTGGAAACCATCTACGAAGATGTCTACCTGCCTCTTGTTCTGGTTGTCCACATAGAGTATCTGGTCAGGGTGAAGGGCGTTTGACCTTAGCGGATACTCATAGCCCATCGTTTCCACGAGCTTCTTGAGCTTGGAAACGTCTTTCCTCCTTACGGCCAGGTCTATGTCGTTATTGTCCCTTGACAGGCTGCCCTCCGCTGAGCTAGGGCAGATAAGTTTGAATGCGAGGCCGCCAAGAAACTTTACAGCGATTTCTTGCTCATCCACCCTTTCCAGCAACTGATTGGCCGCTTCGAGCAGGTCTGCCTGTATGCTCGCGTTTCTCCAGGGCAAGACCGCGCTCCGAGCCCGGCTCCCTCATTATACCTGCGCGCTTTGTTCCGAGTAAGCTTTCGACGCCTCCACCGCCCCCGACAAACATCTTCTGCCTTAGAATCTCGTCTCCCCAAATGAAGGAGAACCTCTGTCTGTTAAATCTTTTAAAGCCTCATCATCCAGAGTTATACATGATTAACTCGAAGCTCGCCGAGATCCTGAACGAGATAGCGGACATGCTGGAGCTTGAGGGTGAGAAGTACAGCAGGTTCGAGGTGCTCGCGTACCGGAAGGCGGCCGTGACTATAGCAGGCATGCAGGAGGACGTGGAAGAGATATACAGGAAGGGGGGAGTCGAGGCGCTCATGGAACTGCCGGGCATAGGCAAGGCCATGTCCAGCCACATAGAGGAGTATGTAAAGACTGGAAAGGTAGCCAAGTACGGAAAGCTGAAGAAGAAGTATCCGCTTGACCTGGCGGGACTGACGCAGGTGCAGGGCATGGGGGCAAAGAAGGCGTTCAAGCTCTACAAGCTCCTGGGCGTTAAGAGCGTGCAGGACCTGAGGAAGGCCGTTGCGCAGCACAAGATACGAACGCTTGAAGGATTCGGGGAGCAGAGCGAGGCGCAGATACAGAAAGGGCTCGCGTTCCTTGAAGAAGGCAGGGGCAGGATGCTGCTCGGGACAGCGCTGCCAGAAGCCGAATCTATAAGGGAGAAGCTACTGCAATCAGGGCTCGTTGAGAGAGCGATAATAGGCGGTTCTACGCGAAGGATGCGCGAGACCGTAGGCGATCTCGACATACTGCTCATATCAAGCAAAGGAGCCAAGGTCATGGACTTCATCACCTCTATGGCCGAGGTGGATGGCGTGATAGCTAAAGGGCCTACGAAGACATCCGTAAGGCTCGGCATAGGCCTGAACTGCGACTTCAGGCTTGTAGAAAAGGAAAGCTTCGGCGCCGCTCTGCAGTATTTCACGGGCAACAAGGACCACAATGTCAAGCTCAGGGAGATAGCGATAAAGAAGAAACTCAAGCTCAACGAGTACGGGCTTTTCGATAAGAAGAACAAGAACCTCGCCGCTGGGGAAGACGAGGAAGAGGTATACAAGACACTCGGCCTTGATTGGATGGAGCCGGAAATGAGGGAAAACAGAGGCGAGATCGACCTCGCTCTGCAGCACAGGCTGCCCAAGCTGGTGAAACTTGAAGACATGAAAGGTGACCTGCATGTGCACAGCAAGCATAGCGGCGACAGCTCCAACAGCTTTGATGAGATCGCCGCGGAGATGAAGCGCCTTGGAAGGAACTACGCGGGTATAACAGACCACTCGAAGAGCGAGTACATGAACAGAGGGCTGGATGACAGGGGATACATGAAAGAGTTCGCTGACATAGACGCGGCAAACGACAATGCCGAGGGATTCAGATTCCTGAAGAGTGGCGAAGTTGACATACTCAAGGACGGATCGCTCGATGTCAGCAGGAAGACGCTGGATGCGATGGACTACGTGCTCGCATCGGTGCACAGCGGGCTGAAGGATCCGAAGGACAAGATGACCGAGAGGATTGTTAACGCGCTGAAGAGCGGCCAGATCGACATACTGGGCCATCCAACAGGCAGGCTGATAAACGAGCGAGAAGGCCTGCAGGCAGACATGGACAAGGTATTCGAGGCCGCAAAAGACAACGGCGTCGTGATGGAGATAAACGCGCAGCCTTCTAGGCTTGACCTCAACGACGATAACATCATGAAGGCCAAGAAGTACGGCCTCAGGTTCTCGATCGATACGGATGCTCACCGTGCCTCTCACCTGCAGTACATGCGTTATGGGGTGAGCATGGCGAAGCGGGGGTGGCTGACCAAGAACGATGTAGTTAACGCGGGAAACGTTGACGCCTTCCTGAAGAAACTTAAGAAGTAGGCACTACCCGGATATCTTGCCCCTACCTCTTACGAGAGAGAGTATGCCAGCAATCGCAAGGAGCGCGACAGAGGCGTAGAGTGCTGAATGGATTCCGGTAAGGAAACTCTGTGAGACGCCGCCGATCAGTTTGGAGGTGCCTACGAATACTTCGAACGCCACCTGCCTCGAAACCGAGGCAGACGCCGCGGTGAGTATTATCACGTAGCTCAGAAGCGCGCCTATGTTTGATGTCAGCCTCATCACGCCAGATATCGCACCGTAATGCTTTGCATCCGCTTCTGACATAATCTCGTTGTTGTTGGCGGGCCAGAACATCGAGCCCCCTATGCCAGAAAGAACCGAAGCGATGATGATTATGTAGTAAGCGCTTGAATCTGTGAGTGTGAGATACACCAACACCGCTGCGCATGTTATCGCAATGCCTACTGTCGCTATTACTCTTGCACCGTATTTGTCAGACAGTCTGCCGAAATAAGGCGCGAGGACGCTGCTTATCACGTATCCCGGCACGAACAGGAGCGCTGCGGAGAATGGATCTAGCCCGCGAACTCCCTGCAGGTACATGATTATGATGAAGGTTATCGCAAGGAAGCCTATCGCCTGGAAAAGTGCAGCGAGAATTGAGGCGGTAAGCACCTTGTTCTTGAACTCTGAGAGCGGCAGCATGGGATTCTTCGCCTTGCCCTCCCAGATGAAGAAGAGGACGGTGAGCAGCAGCCCGACAGCGATCATGGCCGAGTTGAACATACTTGTTCCCGAGCCTGCGAAATCCACGGCGCCGTACGCGAAAGAGAAGAGAGCAACACCAAGCAGGAGCATTCCGGGCAGGTCGAGGTCTGTGTGAAACTTAACCTTGTCTGCCAGATACCTTATTCCTAGGAAGGTGGCGACTATGCCTATGGGCACATTGATGAAGAATATGTAGCGCCAGCCGATGAACGTCGTTATGGCTCCGCCGAGTATTATGCCGAGCATCGCCCCTATGTTCCATCCGAGGGCCAGGAAGCCATAGGCCTTGCCTCTTCGGCCCACCTCGAAATTGTCGGCGATTATTGCGCCGCTGTTCGCCTGCATGAAGGCTCCGCCTATCGCTTGTATCACCCTGAACCCTACCAGGATGATCGCAGATGAGGAGAAGCCGCATAGGAAAGAGCCTATCGTGAATATTGCGAATCCCGCATTGAACATCTTGCTCCTGCCATAGATGTCGCCAAGCCTGCCGAACTGGGTTATGGCGACGGCTATGACAAGCAGGTATATTATTATGGTCCAGATAGTAACAGCAAGATTCGCGCTGAGCTCTTGCGTGATTGCCGGAAGTGCAAGCAGCACTATCGTGCTGTCTATGGCGCCCATCATGGTGCCAAGGACGAGTATGGCCAGCACTAATTTCTCGTTCATTCCTGTCCTTCCCTAGCCGAGCTTCAGTACCAGCCGCGCGCCTTCATTGCGTTTGCGACCCTGCTGACCGCTATGATGTACGCAGCGGTCCTCGGGCTTATCTTCTTGCCCGCCTGCGCATACTTCTTCTGCGTGTCTATCGTGTCTGCGAACGACTTGGTTATTATGGTGTCGAGCCTCTTGTAGACCTCCTCCTGGGTCCAGTAGTAGCCCTGGCGGTTCTGCGCCCACTCAAAGTACGACACGATGACTCCTCCGGAGTTTACAAGGAAGTCTGGCAGGTCTAGCACCTTTCGCTCGAACAGTATCTTGTCTGCCTCGGGCGTTACCGGGCCGTTTGCCAGCTCCAGTACGAGCTTTGCGTGTATCTTGTCTGCGTTAGTCGCGGTTATCTGGTTCTCCAGCGCGGCGGGTATGAGCACGTCTATGTCATCGAGCTCAAGAAGATCCTCGTTGCTTATCTTCTCGCCTCCCTTGTAGCCAACGACGCTGCCCGTCTTCTCTTTCATCTCCTTCAGTTTCGCAACGTCCAGTCCCTTGGACGAGTATACTCCCCCGTGGGAGTCGCTCGTGGCCACGACCTTCGCCCCGAGCTTCGTCGCTAGCTCGAAGGCGAACGCGCCAGCGTTGCCGAATCCCTGTATCGCGACCTTCGACTTCTTTATGTTCAGCTTGAGCATCTTTGCGGCTTCGCGCATCACGTACATGCCTCCCATGGCCGTGGAGTCGAACCTTCCTTCCGAACCCCACACGTCGAGCGGCTTGCCCGTTATGACGCCGAACTCGTTGTGCCCCTTGAGCTTCGAGTACTCGTCCATCATCCACGCCATTATCTGCGGGGTGGTGTAGACGTCAGGAGCTGGCACGTCGATGTCAGGGCCTATGAACTGGCCCAGCGCGCGTATATACGCTCTAGAGAGGTTCTCTATCTCCTGCGGGCTCATGTCCTTGGGATCGCAGATCACTCCTCCCTTTGCCCCTCCGTACGGTATGTTTGCAAGCGAGCACTTCCACGTCATCCACGCAGACAGCGCCTTGACAGTCTCTATGCTCTCCTGCGGGTGGAACCTTATTCCGCCCTTTCCCGGTCCCCTGGCGTTGTTGTACAGCACCCTGAAGCCTGGAAACGTCTTGGTGGCCCCGTTGCGCATCTTCACCGGTATGTTAACCATCACGGTCTGCATCGGCTGCCTGAGTATCGCATGCGCCTGCCTGTCCAGATTCATTACCGCCGCTGCCGTATCGAGCTGTTCCTGAGCTATTTTGAAAGGATCCAATTCTTCTGCCATACACTCACTCTAAATATCATCAGACTATGTTCAAACGGTAGTGGCGACCAGCCTGTCGCAGAGCTCGTCTATCGCGTGGTCTATCTGCTGCCTGTCCTCCCCCCTCACTATACCGCTGACTATCGAATCGCTTAGGCTGTTCTGCAGTATGTAATTCTTCATCTTGCGTATCTGTGGCGAGTACTTGTTGTGCAGATACTTGCTGACCGCAACCTGGACCACTCCCAGTTTTTCAGCTATGCTCTCCTGACTGTAGCCGTACCTGTCGTGCATCGTGGAGGCTATGGATGCTCGCACTGCAGGAAGCACCGCCCTTACTATGCTTTTGCACTCTGGCTTGTCCATCATGAGCTATTCCTCCTGATAACTATTTATAGAGCACGCCGAAGAATCAGAGTATGCCCAGGTAATCCTTTATCTTCCCGACCACGCTGTTCGGGTCCGCGGCGCGTCGCGGCGGCTCTTCCTTCTGCTCCGCCTTGGCGTTCTTGCTGCCCATGATTCCGCGCCTCTTGGCGGCGGGCTCCTCGCGCTCGAGCTGCGACTGGTGTACTTCAGGCATCCTGAACTGCGGTATCTTCAGCCCGCGCAGGGAGACGCTTGCTGCTGTGGCTATTATCTCGTGCGCGGCGGCAGAGTTGATGTCCCTTATGATTATGACGTTTGCGCCGTTGGACTTGGCCAGCTTCACATCCTCAGGCGTGTGGCAGACGGCCGCGTCAACCTTCTCCTTCTTGTTCAGAAGCATGCCGGCCTGTATTGGGTCCCTCGCTACAACTATGACCTGGTCGTAGGCCTTCTTCGCGAGCTGCTCCGCGGCCGTGCTTGCTATCGTGCTCTCGGCTATGTTCGCCTCCTTCGCGATGACGTTGTGGTGCGTATGCAGTATGTCAACTATCCGGTCAACACTGCCTGGAACGTTGCTCAGAACCAGTATCTTCACTGTCTTCCCCCTTTGCTTTAAATAGGCAGCCAAAGGTATAATATACTAATTATGCCTAGAGTTTAAGGACAAAGGTGTTTTGATTGAGAGGAAAAGAGACGGCAGTAACATGCGACTCGTGCGGTAGAAAGGTGCCCAGGAACAAGGCTGTTGCTTACGAACGCGCCATCAGTTTCTCCACGGACCTGCACAACGTGAATGACGTGCGCTTCTTTGAGAAGAGGAAGGTGTATTACTGCATAAGCTGCGCAAAGCACAGGGGAATCTTCGAGAAGAAGAAGGAGATGGCTGAGAGGAACAGGCGCTTCTGAGCCGATGTTTCATGACGGTAAACCCCGATGAGTTGCTGATTTTCAAGATGCGGGGAGTCAAGGCCAAGAAAGAGGAGGAGGCTGAGCCACAGCCGAAGCAGGCCCAGCAGGCAGCGCGGGCGGAGCAGCCAAGCGAGCAGAGGCAGAAGAAGCCCCTCTTCGCGGCAAAAGCTAAGCCGGCGAAGCCGAGGGCAGAGGCGCAGAGGCAGCCAGAAGGCCAACTGCCCGAATGGGCAACCCCAGCTCCCAGGAGCGACGAGGACGAGCAGAGAATGCGACAGTTGGAGACGTTGGAGCAGAAGGTATCGCTCTATGCCAACCCGCCCGGCGGGCTGGAGGCGGAGCAGCTGGAGACTGGCGGAAAGGAGAAGGCTGAGAGGAATGCGTTCTCCACGTTCGCTGGCCTGTTATTCGTGATAAACGGGATTGTGCTGGGCTACTTCATACTTCCACAGTCTAGCTTCGTCATAGGCTACATATTGAAGAGCGGGCTCAGCAGCCTCTTGCTCAACTGGAGCTACGAGTACGGAACCTCGGTCATCAACCTGATCTTCACGGTGCTCAGCGCAGCCAGCGGGCTGCTCATGCTGGGCGGCGTGAGGAAGAGCCACATGCTCAGCGGCATCGTAGGCTCGGTGATGCTCATAGCAGTGAGCTTCGAGTACCTGAACAGCAGCGCCACCTACCTGCTTATCGCCACAGTGATAACATTCGTAAGCGTGATCGCGCTGACGTATGCGAGAATGAGCGCGGTGAGCGACTCCGAGCGCGAGGCTCCTGTGCCGCAGGAGATCAACTGGCCAAGGATAGAGACCTTCTAGCTACCTGAGCCCGAATTTCATACGCGCTTCCTCCTTGGCCTTGGTCTGCTCCAAGAACATACCCATTACCTTGGGGTCATACAAGCCCTCAATCCTTTGTTCTGCAGCGAGAAGTCTATAAGCTCCTTGGTGAGTTGGAAGTGCTCCGGGGTGGTGCGTGACCTGTCTTCCACCACCACCTTCACGCTGTTGCCCAGAAGGGGCCTAAGGTAATCTGCCATTGTGCCTGCTTCCGACTTATCGGGAGCTCTCAGGTTTGTGTGCCCCCGCAGAGTATCGCCACGTCTATCTTTTTCTTCTTTACAAGAACCGCGAACCTATCCAGATAACCCTTGTATTTCTGGTTCGAGGCAGCGAACAGCCCAAAGCCGAAGAGCGTCGCGTAGTTAGTCACGGAGTCACTTGAATCGTATCGAGTCGAGGTTCATCGGGGCCCTGCCCTCAAGGTGGAATCTTGATGCAAGCGTCCTTGCGAGATCCTCGCATTTCGCCTCCTCGCCGTGCATCGTGAATATCTTCTTAGGCTGTCCAGGCCTGAGGCTCTGCACGAAGTTCATCAGCTGCCTGCGGTCGCTGTGACCAGAGAAGCCTTCGTTCCTTGCAACCTGCATCCTTATGTCAACAGGAACGAGCTTGCCGTCCTCTCCGGGCAGTGCGATCTGCTTGAAGCCGTTGAGCACCTTCCTGCCAAGAGAGTTGACGCTGGTGTAGGAGCTGAATATCATTGCATTTCTCTCGTCCTCGGCCAGCAGCTTGAAGTACTCGAGCGCCGTGCCTCCGTTAAGCATTCCTCCGCTTGCGAGTATTATCGCAGGCCCTTTGTCCACTATATCGCTGCGCTCTCCCTTCGCGACCTCGAATATCTCGCTCTCGAAGGGCGAGTTGTTGCTAAGTATCCTGTGCTGCAGCCCAGCCTTGAGGTATTCAGGATACGCGGTATGGATGGCGCTCGACTCTAGTATCATGCCATCTAGGTATATAGGTACATCGAGCTTGTAGTTGGGGTTGTTGATGAAATATGTCTCTAGGGTGAGCATGAGCTCCTGCGCCCTGCCTATGGCGAGCACCGGCATCAGCACCTTGCCCTTGTTCTCTATGACGTGCTTGATCATGTTCATGAGCTGCAGTTCGGAGTCCTGCCTGGGCGAGCCCACGTCGCGAGGGCCTCCATAGGTGCTTTCCAGGAAGAGCGCGTCTATCCTAGGGTATCTGATGTCAGCCTGGTCTAGCAGGCGGGTGAAGCCGAACTTCATGTCTCCGCTGTGCACGACGTTGTAGAGCCCCTCGCCTATGTGGAGATGGACCAGGGAGCTGCCGAGTATGTGCCCGGCGTTGTGGTACGTGAGCTTTATCTCGTCGGTGACGTTGGTTACCTCGCCGTAGTCCCTCGTGATCATGTGCGAGAGCATCTTCTTGATGTCCTTCTCGTCGTAGAGAGGCGTTCCGCCGCTCCTGATCACCAGCTTGGTGTAATCGTAGAGGAGAAGGGCTGCAAGGTCCCTTGTGGGAGGGGTGCAGTACACCGGCCCTTCGTATCCGAACTTGAACAGATAGGGCACGAAGCCTATGTGATCCATGTGGCCGTGCGTGAGTATGACGGCATCGAGGTCGTTGATCGTTATGTTTGCGCTGTCCAGATAAGGGAACGCCTTGTTCTCGTCCCCGACTATCGCGTCGAGCCCCTTAACCGCGGGCTCGGGGCTCACTCCGCAGTCGATGAGTATCTTTGAGTGGTTGGTCTCAAGCAGCAGGCTGCTTCTGCCCACCTCCCTGAACCCTCCCAGAGCCGTGGCCTTTATCCACTCGCTCTTGACTATCGGCTGGTTGATCTTCTTGCCTATGGTGGTAAGGAACTTCTTCCTGAAGTCCGCCTCCTTGACAAGCATCTGGCGAACGCCCTTTATGACGTCGCTGTTCATCGTGGGTATGCGGAGGACCTTGGGCACCCATCCGGTCTCGGTGACTATCCTGATCAGCGTGCTGCCTCCCTTGCCTATCACCAGGCCGGGCTTCATCGCCTCTATCTGCACCTCGTTGAACTCAGGCACGTATCTTATGCCTTCCTCCCTGACTCCCGCATCGGGCGGGGCTATCTCTAGTATCTTCTTCGTCGCCTGCTCAGGCTCCATGAGGCTCTGGGTGTCGCTCCTGACTATGAGCTTCTTCTTTATGGTGGTGGAGACGTTGCGT
This sequence comes from Candidatus Martarchaeota archaeon, assembly GCA_023476545.1. Lineage (GTDB taxonomy): Archaea > Micrarchaeota > Micrarchaeia > Micrarchaeales > CABMGC01 > JAJYVH01. The sequence continues at coordinate 20,843 of JAMCYP010000015.1, forward strand.
ATCACGTTCTCGTCGCCGTATATGGCCGAGACGTTCTTGACATAGATGACGACGTCAGGCCCCTCGAACTCGGCCTTGCTAAGGCCAGCTTCTTTAGGGACAAGTTCCTTCACCGTCTCTATGATGTTCTTGTTTGCCTGCTTTACTTCTTCAGTCAACTAATCAACTTAAAATCCGCACTGGATTTGCCGCCTTTTCGCGAAAACGCAATAAAAAGATAAACGAAACTTATGACTTTAGGCCTGTGCCGGTACCTTCAGCAGCTTCTCAATCTCTTCCTTGCTCAGCTCTTTGAAGCCCTTCTTGCCTATTATAGCAATCCTCATCGCGCCTCCCGTCGCAGAGCTCCTCTTCATTGCGGCCTGCAGCGCCTTCACAGCATGCTTGACCCCTTCAGAGGTGTTCATGTTTGCAGTATATGAGCTGTCCAAGTAGCCCAACGCAGAACCCATACCCGAACCGATGCTCGTGTACTTGGCCTCCTTCTGCGCGCTGCCTATTGCGTCGAGGCTTATGAGCTCGGGATTGCCCCTGTTCAGGCCTCCAACTATGAGGAATGCGTAGCCCATCTCAGAAACGCTCTCCCTGAGTATGAAACCGAGAAGCGATGCTGCCGCGGAAGGTGACATTGGCTTGCCCTCGCTCATCTTGTAGAGTTCGCTCTGCACTCTGAGCAGCTTTACAACATACTCAGCGTAGCCCGCAACCCCAGCGAAGAGCACTCCTAGGCCGTCGTCGATCTTGTGTAGCTTTATCGCGGCATCGCTGCCTATGAAGTCGCCAAGAGTGGCCCTGCTGTCAGCTCCAAGCACTACGCCATCGCTGCAGATCAGACCCACAGTTGTGGTTCCCTTCCTCACAGCTTCTGAAATGTCCTTTACCTCCATTTGTTTCACCGAAATAAGTAGAGCACAAGCAGATGCAGAAAAGACGCCCTATCTTATTATTAGGCTACCATTACCTATAAAATACTTGCTATCTTCGTCTACAACTTCGGCGTATGCGAACGTCCTGTGCGCATCAATCACCTTGATGCGGTACGCTTTGCCGATGCGCGTCTTCGAGTTCTTAACGAACACGACCACGCCGTTTACGCTACCTATTCCCTCTCCTCTTGGATTCTTTCCCTTTATGTCCAAGCTGTACAGCTCGCCTGCTTGTAACTCGCCCACCATTTCCTCTATCCCACTCGTACCCGAATCAACTGGTACCCTGTGCAAGAGGGCGTTTGGAAACTATATAAGTCTTGTGTGCTGGTTCTTGTAAGACGAGAAAAATAGTCAGATGACTAACTTATTGAGTATTTTTTAAAGGTTATGTTAGAAATCGCGATATTAGAGTACTGGGACTTGTTCTCGGCGGAGACGAACACAAGGTAGTTCACCCCGGGGTTGATACCGGTGACAAAAGAGTAGTTCTTGAACGATGTTGTAAGGTTAAGGCCGACGAGCGGCTGGCTGTTCAGGTAGACATACTCGGTCTTGGCGCCATCGGGCGAGAGGGCGCGCATGCTAACGTTTATTTTCGTGAAGTTGGGCGAGTAGATGTTTATGTACGCGGGGTTCATGCCGAACCACGAGTCGAGGTATTCGGAGCTGTAGAGCGGAGACGAGCCGTACAGCAGCCAGCCAGGCTGCCAGATGCTGTGCTGGTTGCCGAGCAGTGTGGGCGTGTACGTCACCATCTGCGTTCCCGCTATAGAGGTAACGTTGGCGGTCGAGAAGACTATTGTGTCGTTGCTCTGGTACACTGGATAGTTGAGGAAGCTGGCGAGATATGCAGCGACCTGCGAGAGTTCGGTATTGTTGTACGCCTGGCGCATCACTGACACGAAGCCAACGTTGTATGCTCCGAAGAAGAACTCCGTAGAGTTGGTGTAGTTCTCGGAGAGCGGCGACCCGTAGACGAGACCCTGACCGTTCTGCAGGTAGTATGCCGATGTTATCAGCGGCACGTTGACCAAGGAGAACTCCTGCGTTATGTTAGTGCTGGTTATGTAGCCGCCCAGCATGGGTTTCTTGAACGCCGTCTGGTAGTACATGGCCCTGCCTATGAAGAGATCAGGCTGGCTGCTTGTGTAGTTAGGCAGTGCGGGGAGCATGAGCACCGAGAAGTTAGACGGCAACGCGCCTATCTGATAGTAAGCCTTTGGTATCGTGGTGTTGAGCGTGTACATGCTGTTCAGCATCCCCTGGCTGACCGGCCACGTGTTGTACTCCAGTATGATGAGCGCGAAGAATACTATCGGAAGATATCTCTTGATGTTCGTGTTCGCGAACTTCTCCTCCAGCTTCACCAGCCCGATCGCCGCAAAGATTGCTATGAACAGCTCAACAACCATGTCGAACCTGCCCGGTTCCCTGAAGACGTTGAAGAGCGGGACAAGATGGTAGAGCTGATAGAGGCCTGGTATGCCAGTCACGCTGCCGTTGACCTGAAGGTACGGTCCTATCGTCAGGAGCCCGAAGATAACCAGCGGAACCAGGAAGACTGCTGTGTTCTTGAACCTGCTCTTGTACTCGTGTGCCAGGCCGACAAGCGCCAGCAGCAGCACGCTGTATCCTATGTACGTGGTGCGCTCGGCGACCGCTGGTGCGGCGATGTACGAGAAGCCGCTGCTTATCGGACTGAGCAGCCCGTTGAATACGCTGGGTATGAAGAATGAGAGCAGGTCCGGGCTGTAGAGCTCGTTGTACTTGATCGATGCGACGGAACTGAAGTTCGACAGCGCGCCGGGTGTCAGATATGGCAGCATGCTGAGTATGAGCGGCGATCCTATGATGAGTATCGCAACTATCATCTCTGCGAACATTACGCCAAACTTCTTGTTCAGCACCTTCTGCCTTTCGGATTTGGCAATAGCAAGGTATGCGAGGACGAAGAAGGCGAGCAGGATCGCCATCAGCGCCTGCTCTATGTCTCCAAGGAATGTGAGGAAGACAAAAGAGAATGCCGCGCCTATCGCGTACACGTGCTTCTTCTCCTCTATCATGCGCAGGAAGAGAAGCAGGAAGAGGGGGATGAACGCTATGTCTGTGAAAGGCAGCTGGCCGAACGCGTGTATAGTATGCACAGGGCTGAACGCGTATATCACGCCTGCTATGAACGAAGCCGCACGGTGCTTGGTAACGTGGAACGCAAGCAGGTAGGCGAAAAGGCCGGCTAACACGAACCCTAGAAGGAAGACGAAGTTGAACGCCAGCGCCAAACTTACCGGCTGGAAGACCGCGCTGATCAGGCCTGCGAGAGGCGTGAGCGTCTGGGTCACCAGGTTTGCTCCCACAGGATAGAACACGTAAGATGAGAAGTAGGGAGATGAATGCAGGGTGAACATCGAGTACGGAACCCACCAGAGTTCCCACATGCTCTGGAACGTGTCGCCTCCGGCTCCAGGTACCGTTGAGGCTATGTTTAGCGTAACCGGCCAGAAGAGCACGAGCGAGAGCACGAGATATGCAAGCGCTATTATGCAGTACTTCTTTAGCTCGCTTCTGTCGAGAGCTATACCTAACATGAGAACACGGATAATTTGCAAACTAGGTTAATAAGCTTTCCACATTTAAGATTCGTTGGAGGGACAATGGTGAGAGAGAGGGAGCCGCTCGGAAGGAGGAGCGTGAGGACATTCTCGGTCCTTACCGTCGGGCGCGTGCTCAGCCTGCTGATCGGCATAGCCACGGTAGTGATAATCGCCAGGCTTCTGGGGCCAAGCGGGTACGGCGTCTTCACCATCGCGTTCGCCTTCTTCATGTTCGTAAGTGCGGCTAGCAACTTCGGGTTCGGTCAGTACCTTATCAAGCACCTGTCAGAGGCCGAGGACAGGCGCGACAAAGAAGCATTCGCCAAGTCCCTGGGCGCGGCTTTCGTGGCAGTTGTTGGAATAGGCCTTGTGCTGACAGTCATCGGCATTGCAGCGAGCGGGCCAGTTTCGGGCCTGCTCAACATCAGCGGCGTGGACCAGCCGCTGCTTGTAATCGCCGCCTCCATCGTCTTCTTCGCCATGATGTACGGCAGTTCTGATTATGCGCTCGTGGGCGTGGGCAAGAACGCCGCCGCGGCAGCTGTCGAGATACTTGAGAACGTGGTGATGCTTGCAGCGAGCGTGGCGCTTGTGCTGATGGGCTTTGGCCCTGAGGGCGCGATGGCAGGCATACTGGTCAGCTACCTTGTGGCGGGAGCGATAGGCACCTATCTCATCTTCAGGTTTGCGAGAAGAAGCATGCGCGTGAGGGTCAACATCCCTTCAGCACGCGACCTGAGGAAGGCGTTCGCCTTCTCCCTCCCGATAGCGGGCAACAACTTCCTGAACAACAGCATGCCGAGCTTCGGCACGCTTCTTCTGGGCTTCTTCGTGACCGCCTACGATCTTGGAAACTTCGGCATAGCTCTGCGCGCCAGGACGATGCTCGCCATATTCTACACTACCGCTGCGGTCTCGTTGATACCAACGCTGACACTTGCAGCGTCAAGGGGAGGGAAGAGCAGCGGAAAGCTTGAGCACGTCTACAACAAGTCGATGGTGTACTCGGTGCTTGCCAGCGTGCCAATAATCGCCTACCTTGGCGTCTACTCCACCGCCCTGGTGTATCTCTTCATCTCCCAGAGCTTCGGGACAGCGCCGCTCTACCTCAGCCTCATCGCCCTGGGCACGATAATAGGCGTGGTGGGCGTGTACGCCACGAGCATGTTCATCGCCAGAGCCAAGACCTCTAAGCTTATAGTGTACTCGGGCATATGCGCCGTGGCACAGGTCATCTCCCTTGTTCTGCTTGTGCCCTCATGGGGCGTGCTCGGGGCGATAGTCTCGCTCTTTTTTGTAGAGAGCATCGTGTGCGACTACCTCTTCCTCCGCGGAGTGAAGAAGGTCCTGGGGCTGCGCACTGACTATATGTCGCTGGCAAGGGCGTTCGTGAGCAACATAGCGATGGCGCTGGTCTTCGCGCTGGGCCTTTACTCTTCAAACCTTGCGGTTCAGCTCCTCTTCGGACTGGTTGCGCTCATAATTGCGTATCCGTTCTTCCTCGCGCTCTTCGGTTCCGTGCGCAGAGACGACATGGAGATACTGCGAAGGGCTCTGGGCAGGCTGCCGGTTCTGCGCTACGCCACGCGGCCCGCGCTCGCCTATCTGGGATTCCTGGTAATGCATCTGCAATGAGGCGCAAGCATGGATCAAAAAGCGGACACATCAACGCTGGAACTCGGGGTCAAGAGCGCGAAGGTTGCATCGTACATCGGGCTCACGCACATAATCTCGGTAATAGTAGCAGGAGTCGCGCTCATAGTTCTTGCCAGACTGCTGCAGCCGGATCAGTACGGAATCTACACGTTGGCTTACAGCGTGTGGGCCCTCTTCTCCGCGTCTAACCTTGCCGGAATAGGGCAGTACCTGAACAAGTACGTGCCGGTATGGATCGCAAGGAAGAAGAGGAACGAACTCAGCAACGACCTGGGCACAGGTTTCGTGTCGCTCGTGCTGATAAGCTTGGTGGCCGTAGCCATCGGCTTCGCGCTTAGCGGGACCATATCGCAGTATGCATTCCACAGCCTCTCGTACGTGCCGCTGATCGACCTCGCGCTTGCGGCGGTGCTCTTCACCCAGCTGAACCTGCTCGCATACAACACCCTGATCGGCTTCAAGGACGGGATTGGGTCTGCGGTCGCGTATGACATAGGCGCGCTCGCCACCGCGTCTGCCAGCATCGGGCTGGTGGTCCTCGGATACGGGGTGTACGGAGCAATAGCCGGACTCATAGTAGGAGGGGTAATAGGCCTTGCTGCCGGCCTGCTGATCATAACCAGGCACATCAGCATCAAGCTGCCCATTGCGGGCTTCGGGAAGAGGGCGAGCCGCATACTCGCTTTCTCGCTGCCGCTCGCCATAGCCTCGATAATAAACTCGGCGGTAAGCAACTTCGCGGTCCTGTTTCTGGGGGTCTTCTCAACTACAGAGATATTGGGCTCATATGGGGTCGCACTCCGGATCGCTACGCTTGTCTCAACCGCGGCAGCGTTCATAGGAGCTGTGCTCGTGCCCACGTTCTCGAGCGCTCTCGAAGGGAAAAATCCATCGGGGCAGCTTGACAAACTCTACAACTATTCTGTCTATTTCGGAGCTGCCATAGGGGTTCCCATCGCCGTATACCTCATAGTGCTTGCGCGCTCTCTAGTCACCTCAGTCTTCCCTGCGTACGTAAGCTCCCTGCTCTATACGCCGCTGATAACGGTGGCGGTACTGATAGGGGTGATCAACACCTACGCTGCCGCGCTGGTAGTGAGCGTTGGCGACGTGAAGCGGGTGGTGAAGTACACGGTGATCGTCGGGACGGTCCAGTTTGCCCTCCTGTTCCTCCTCGTGCCGCTGATAAACGCCTATGGAATAATAGTCGGAGTCTATCTCATTGGCAACATCCTCGCCAACTACCTGTATATGAGGCATATGAAGAGGAGGTTGAAGATAGAGACGCGACTCGGTGGAGTGTACAAGATAATAGCCGCGGGGCTCATGCTCGGCGTAGCGCTCTTCGCCGTCTCTCTCGCCCCGATAAACGACACGTTCAAGCTGGCCGCGGGAATCGCGGTCATGATACTACTCTACCCTGCGCTTCTGGGACTTATCAGGGCGATAGGAAGGGAAGAGATGCGGCTTCTCTCAGCCATATCCAAGAGTTCCGGGATGTTCGGGCATGTTGTGGGGATAGTAGTAGCATACGTCTCTGTCTTCTCAGGTGATGTGAATTAGCGATACGTACTCTGATTTCACCGCGATACTGCCAACCCTGAACGAGGAGAAGACCATAGGCGAGATTCTCAGACGGATACAGCGGCTTTACAAGGACTGCTGCGTGGTCGTGGTGGACGACGGGTCCGAGGATCTCACCAAGAGCATAGTAAAGTCTGCAGCAAAAGAGAACGCCAGAATCAGGCTGTTCGACAGGGAGGCGTTAGGAATGGAAAGAGGGCTGACAGCGAGCATCGTTTACGGGATCGAAAAGGCAACGACGAAATATGTGATTGTCATAGATGCGGACCTGCAGCATCCGCCGGAGAAGATAAAGGACGTGGCGCGCGCCCTGGAAGGAGGCAGCGATCTCGCAGTGGCTTACAGGTCCAAGGTGACCGACTGGCCGCTCTACAGGAAGTTGATCTCGAAATGCTTCATGTATGCCGGCAAGATGATACTATTCGCGGAGGCGAAGGAGACGTGCGTGGACATATTCTCCGGCTTCTTCGGGGTGAGGCGGCAGGCCTTCGTCTCGACTTACAAGAAGAACAGGCGCAGGTTTGTGGGCAACGGCTATAAGGTGCTCTTCGATTTCCTGAAGTGCACAGACAGGGGCACGCTCAAGACCACGAACGTGCCGATAGTCTTCCGCAGCAGAGAGTTCGGCGCATCGAAAGCCGGACTGATGCAGGGAATCGCGCTCCTGCGGTCGTTCTTCAGCTGACTAGAGCAGCACGTAGGTGAGGAAGACCGGAGCCAGGAGTATTGAGATCGTGCTCACCACCTTTATCATCGAGTTGAGCGCGGGCCCAGCGGTGTCCTTCAGCGGGTCGCCGACCGTGTCTCCCACTACCGCCGCCTTGTGGGCGTCGCTTCCCTTTCCTCCGAACTTTCCGGTCTCTATGTACTTCTTGGCGTTGTCCATCGCTGCGCCGCCGTTGGCCATGAACAGGGCGACGACGAAGCTCGTAGGTATCATGCCAACGAGGAGGCCGCCAAGAGCCTCCTTTCCGAGCACCAGGCCCACGATTATGGGCGTGGCTATGGCCAGCACCTCAGGCACAACGAGCGCCTTGAGTGAGTTGACCGTGACTATGTCCACCGCGCGGGCATAGTCAGGTTTCGCCTTGCCAGTAAGTATTCCTTTTATCGTCCTCACCTGCCTTCTAACCTCAGACACCATAAGGTTGGCGGTCTTGCCCACAGCCTCCATGAGGAACGATGAGAAGACAAACGGAAGGAGGGCGCCAAGGAATATGCCTGCTGTTACTGTGGGGTTAAGGGCGTCTATCGTGGTGAGGTGGACTGCCTGCGCGAACGCCACGAAGAGCGCTATGGCCGAGAGCGCGGCGCCGCCTATTGCGAAGCCCTTTGTTGTCGCCTTGGTGGTGTTGCCGAGCGCGTCGAGCGCGTCGGTCACCTTCCTTACCTTGTGAGGCAGTTTTGCCATCTCTGCTATGCCTCCTGCGTTGTCAGTTATCGGCCCGAAAGAGTCGATGGTGAGTATGGTCGCTGTGAGCGAGAGCATGCCGACTGCCGCTATGCCGATTCCATACACTCCGGCGGCAACGTAGCTGACAAGTATCGCTACAACAACGAAGATCACTGGGAAGAACGTGGTCCTCAGGCCTACTGAAAGCCCCATTATCACGCCTGTGCCCGCGCCGCCTTTTGCCGCTTCTGATATCTTGATCACAGGCTTGCTTGCGCTGCCGGTGTAGTAGTCGGTTATCGCGAAGAGCAGTATTGCGAGAACCAGTCCTGAGAACACTGCCGCGAAGTAGGATATAGGCATGTGGACCATGTAGGTGATCGCAACGTCAAGCGCTCCGGATACTATTATCGCGGCGCCTATGCCCTTGTACAGGGCGGGGGTTGCGTTGTTGCTCTTTGTCTTGAGGAAGAGCATGCTCGCCAGGCTGCCAACGACTCCGGCAGCGGCAATATACATAGGATATAGGAACGCTGACACGCCGGCGTTGGCTATGCCTGCCGCGATCAGCAGTGCGGCGACAAGCGTGACAACGTAGCTCTCGTAAACGTCCGCGGCCATGCCTGCGCAGTCGCCAACGTTGTCCCCGACGTTGTCTGCTATGACGGCAGGGTTCCTAGGGTCGTCCTCAGGCATGTTCAGCTCAGTCTTTCCTACGAGGTCGGCTCCGACGTCTGCTGACTTGGTGTAGATACCGCCGCCGACCCTGGCGAACAGGGAGACGAGCGATGCTCCGAATCCAAAGCCGATGAGTATTGCTACATTGCTTATCGAGAGATAGCTAAGAAGCAGGCTCAGGCCTATAAGCCCGAAGCCTATCGCAGCGAAGCCGGTAACCGCCCCGCCGAGTATGGCGGTGTAGAACGCGTGCCTCACTCCCTTCTCGGCCGCCTTTGCGGTGCGGACGTTTGCCCTGACGGCAACGTTCATGCCAAGATAGGCTGTCAGGTATGCGGTGACCGCGCCGGTCACGAACGCAATCACTATCTGCTCCCCGTTATGCAGGAACCAGAAGAGTATTGAGAGTATTACAACGAAGGCGCCGATGGTCATCGCCTGCCTGTTGAGGTAGGCACTGGACCCGCTCCTTATGGCCTCCGAGAGTTCCTGCATGCGCTTGCTGCCAGGATCCTTGCGCAGTGTGAGCACTGCCGCGACTATTGAGAAGATCAGCGCAATTATCCCGAACGCTAGCGTGTAATAGTAGAACATCAAAACACGCTATCACTTTGAGTATAAGGTATATAAAGTCTCAGTTACCGACCGAAAAACCTCCAGGGGGCAGGTGCTGCATTATGTAATCAATATCGTTGTATCCTAGCCTCTTCGCTATCGTCTTTGCTGCATCTGACTTCTTCGTCTTTCCCGGCTGCAGCTTCAGCGCGCCTGGTACCTTTGATGCGGCGTAGGCGATATAGGGGGAGACGTTGAGCTTCTTTGCGTCCACTATTATGGTCAATGGGAGCACCTTGACGTACGCGTTGGTGTCATCGAACTGCTTCTGCAGGTCTATCCTGTTCTCAGACATCTGGACCGCCAGCTCGAGCTTCACGTTCCTGTACCATGCCCTGTCACCGGAGATAAGGAAGCTTCCTGTGCCGAGCGAGCCTTTTGCCTGCGACTTTGAGACCTGCTCCTTCCTTGCAGAGAAGACGTCGACGGCCGATTGGCCGCTCTCCCAGGCCTTGGAGAAGCATGCCGCGAACTGCGCCGCCTCCTCCTTCACCTCTGCGCTCGCGGCCGCGCCGTTCTTGAGTATCACAACCGATGCTCCGAAGATGTTTGCGTGGAAGAAGAGGTCGTTGCTGTCGAAGTACTTGGACACTACCTCCTCGTTCTGCTGCGCGCTCCTGCCTCCTATCGCCAGCTTTCCGTCGCTAGCGAAGAACCAGTAGAACTTCTCATACCACTCGCGCTCCTCCTTCTTCCTAAGCTCCTTCGTTGTTGTCTTCTCGCTCTCGGCATCTGCCGCCTGCTTCTCAAGCCTCTTTATCGCCTGCTCCGCGCCCTCTAGCTTGCGCTTAGCCTCCTTTGCCTTGTCAAAATAAGCTTCTGCATTCTGCTGGGCAGATTTGTTGTAATCCAGCTCCGCCTCCATGCTATGCAATTAGACCTACAAGTATAGATATTATGTAGCCGATGATGCCGAGCAGTATGGTTCCGAAGAGCACTATCTTCAGAGTGCGCTTGAAGTCGGTGATAGTGGGCTTGTAGCTTATGTTTATCATTCGCTTCGAGTCGCTGAAGAACTGCAGCAGCTTGGGTATAGGATTGAGTTTCATCATTCTTTCTTTCGCCTAGGAATTTAAAAAACTCTTCCTTTTGGGCGTATAACGTGCTTCAGTCAAAGATCTCGTCCAGATCGGTGCTGCCACTTGCTTCCGATATCTTCCCCTTTATTCCGTCCTCGCTGTAGCTGGCGTACTCGACCCCGCCCATGACTATCATCACCTTGAGCGCGCTCTTCTGCATGTCAGGTTCTATCCTTGCGCCCCACTTAAGCATCGCGTCATCGCTTATCCTGCTCGATACCTCCTGGAAGATGCTCTCGGCCTCGCGCAGGGTCAGGTCTTGTCCGCCGACTATGTTGACCAACGCCTTCTTCGCCGTTGCGAGGTCGACGTCGAGCAGCGGGCTCTTCAGCGTGTTCTCAACAGCTATTATCGCCCTGTCCTTGGTCGCGGTGCCGTTGCTCTCCCCCAGGCCTATGACAGCATATCCCGAATCCTTGAGCACGCTCCTCAGGTCCGCGAAGTCTATGTTGACCATGCCGGGCTTCGTGACCATCTCCACTATGCCCTTGGTCGCGTTGGCGAGGACCTCGTCGCTCACCTTGAACGCCATGTTGAGCGGAAGGTCAGGAGCTATGCTGAGCAGCTTGTCGTTAGGTATGATTATCGTGGTGTCGGTGGCGCGCTTAAGCTTCTGCAGGCCGTCAAGCGCAGAGCGCATCCTGCTGCGGCCCTCTGTAGAGAACGGAAGCGTGACTATGCCCACTGTGAGCGCGCCCGCCTCCTTGGCCTCGTGCGCTATCAGCGGCAGAGAGCCCGTGCCGGTTCCCCCTCCTAACCCGCATGTAACGAAAACGAGTTGGGCGTCGCCGAGCATGTGCCTTATATCCTCCTTGCTCTCGTGAGTTGCTTCCTCACCGATCTTTGGATCGCTGCCTGCCCCGAGCCCGCGCGTTGCCTTCTTCCCAAGGAGCAGCTTGCGGTGCGCCTTTATTCGCACGAGATGCTGCGCATCGGTGTTCATCGCTACCAGCGTCGCGCCCTCTATGTTACTCTCCAGCATTCTCGACACTGTGTTTGAGCCAGATCCTCCAGAGCCCACGATGTATATCTTGGGCTTGGCTGACTCTATGAATTTCAGTAGTTCTTCATCGTCCGGAGAGACGAAGTTCTCCGCCATGGTATCCTGTCGCCTGTTTTACTATGCTAGACAAGACATAAAAAGATATTGTGGTCGACAGACGAGCAACTCCTAAATTACTTTGCTATGATATATGAGCTGTGTTGCATGGCGCAGCGAGTAAGAAGAGCGCAATCTGCGATGGAATACCTGATGACCTACGGGTGGGCGATCCTGATCATCGCAGTTGTCCTTGGCGCGCTCTTCCAGCTAGGAGTGTTCAACTCAAGCACCTTTTCACCAAAAGCTCCGCCTGGCGCCTGCCAGGTTTACAGGCCGAGCGGCCCAGGCAGCACGATTAACATCAACCTTGAGGGCGTGTGCAACGGTGAACTGCCGCAGTACGTTGCACAATTCAATGGACAGACAGCTAACATTGTAGCGAGTGTTGCAGGTCTGCCTACTGGCTCTCAACAGCTGACCGTGACTGCCTGGTTTAACAATAATGGCCCAGCAACATATAGAGAGCTCTTCTGGTACGGATCTCCGATATGTCCTGGTGGAGAAGTAGGGCTACGAATTACCAGTACATCGGTGTCACCAGATTTTTGGTGCACAACAACTCCGATTCCTGTAACCCTTGCAGACGGCACCTGGTATTTCGTTGCAGTCTTATATACTGGCACGAAACAACAAGGGTATGTGGGGCATGGAGGCCAAATAACGGAAGGAGGCGATGATGTTTTCGGTGGCAATGTTGTATCCGCACCCTTCTACATAGGATATGGAAATGACGGAGGTTTCTTCCAAGGTCAAATTTCAAACGTACAGATCTATAACACCTCGCTCTCAGCGAACGAGATACAGTATCTATACACTGAGGGCATCGGTGGGGTTCCGGTAACCCTGCAGTATCTTGTAGGCTGGTGGCCGCTCAACGGCAATGCCAACGACTATAGTGGAAATAACAACAACGGAGTGCCCAGCGGAGTCACGTATACGAACCAGTGGACGTCAGGATATACTGCTCCATAAGCCAGCTAGCCTATGGTCCAGACCCAAGGAAGCACGTTGAGAAGGATGGCAACCACCATAACAAAGGCAAGGAGCCGGAGCAGCTTCTTGTTCTTTATCTTGTTCTGGTAGATGCGCCACCCGTCGAACGCTGGAAGGGGAAGCAGGTTGAAGATCGCAATGAAGAAGTTCAGGCCGAATGAGAGCGCGGCGACCGCATACAGGAAGTTGACGGCCTGATACGAAGAGGTAAGCTTCGCAGGCGTCCAGTATATGCCAAGTTTCCCCTGCGCACTGGGAGTGAGCGTGAAGGTGCCGTTGTTCGTGCCTATCTTTACTGGCGTTCCAGGAGTGTAGTTGGTCTCAACCTGCAGGAGATCGAACGCGTTTTGTATAGGGACATTGTTCCACGAGAGTATGACGGTATTGGGGGCTATGACCCCGTATGCGGATGAGTTTGGGATGGTCTGTGTGACAAGCACACCGTCAGTGCTTATGACAGGGAACACGTACGCGAGGATCGCGAAGGTAAGCAGGAAGAAGACGATGCACGCTAGCATGTTGGCTGACACTCCCGCTATCGATATCCTGTTCTGGTGGCTCTCCTTCAGCTTGCGCACCTCCCGTTCGTCGGGCTCCACGAATGCGCCCATTGGTATTACGCCGAGAAGTATGACTCCTATTGACTTTATCCTGACCTTTGCTATCCTGGCGAGCACGCCGTGAGAGAACTCGTGCACAACAAGGATGATAATCAGGGTGATAAGACCTGCAACGAGCGGGATCGTGAGGCCAGGTATCAGGGGTGCGACTCCAGGCACGGTCTGCGCCAGCGCGCCGGGGTTCGGATGCAGGGTCAGCAGCCCGAAGAGGAAGAGGCCGATGTTGTATACGACAATACCGCCGCTGAAAAGCAGGAGCATTATCACCGCGAGGCTGAAACCGCCAACCAGGCTTGATGCGAGGAATATGTAGAAAGTGGCGCTCTGGTTTCCAAGGCTTGAGAAGATGCCCTGGACATATGCAACCGGGCTAATCCCAATGAGCGCACTTGCAACGGGAAGTTTGGACGTTATCTGTGGAATACTGACGAAACTTAGCACCACGGGCAGGTATGGGAAGACCAGCAGCAGTATCGCCAGGTTGGTAATCACTCCGAGCGCGATCACCTTCTTGCTTACGTACTTGCCGAAGAGGAAGTAGGAGAGAATTCCGAAGCTTACCGCCAAGCCCCAGTCGGCGAACGCCACCCAGAATCGCGGACTCATCTTCGACAGCCTCTCCACAAAGGTTATTCCCTTCTTTCCCCCGAGCAGGTACAATCCGTATGAGTTAGGTATGCCATTCGCCGTGGCTATCGTCCTGCCTGAAAGTATGAGAACACCGACAGCAACGGCGAACCTCAACAGCACGTTACCCTGAATCAAGACCAGGAAAGCTATCGCGGCAAACGCTGCCGTCGCGGTTGACAGGGTTACAGCTAAGCTGTAATTTTTATTCGGCTTTTTGCGCCTGGGAGCGCCTCCGTGCTGCGATGCCATGCTATCTCTTTAATAGATTGTTTTGCTCAAATAAAGTTATATTGCTGGCGCTTACATGCCCGAGTGCGAGATTTGCGGGAAGAAGACCGATACGGTCTACGAGGTTCTTGTTGACGGCACGCAGATGCTCGTGTGCGAGAGGGATGCGCAGAGGAGAGATGTTGTCAACAGGTTCGGGCCGTCTTCAAAACGCGAGACGCCAGGAAGAAACGTAGAGCGCGCAGCTCCAGCCCAGAAAGAGCTTGTGGAAAATTACGGTGAAGTCATAAGGAAGGCCAGGGAGGCGCTCGGCCTGCCGATGAAGGTGCTCGGTGAGCGGATAAGCGAGAAGGAGAGCACACTCACAAGGATAGAGAAGCAGGAGACGCTGCCGAGCGAGAAGACGAGGATGAAGCTAGAGAAGGAGCTTGGGATAAAGCTGCTTGCTCAGGGAGCGGAGGAGAAGAAGTTCGTGCAGGCAAAGAAGAACGATCCCGCGACCCTCTGGGAGTTCGCTACGAAGAGGGAGGAGAAAGATGGTGAATGATTGGCTGTAGAACTAGGACCGCTCGTATCAGAAGTGAAAGAACCTATCGTGCTCGATGACCTGTCCAACAAGACCATAGCCATAGATGCTTACAATACGATATACCAGTTCCTGTCAATAATACGCGGGCCAGACGGCACGCCGCTGATGGACTCCCACGGCAACGTCACCAGCCACCTCTCCGGCCTCTTCTACCGCACGATAAACCTGCTTGAACACAAGATTACTCCGATCTTCGTATTCGATGGCATACCTCCTGCACTAAAGCAGCGCACGATAGAGGCAAGGATACACAGACGCGAGGAGGCGAAGAAGGAGTGGAGCGAGGCCCTGAAGAAGGGCATGATGGAACAGGCAAGAACGCACGCGATGGCGAGCACGCGCATAAACAAGGAGATAGTCGCGAGCGCGAAGGAGCTGCTCGGATACATGGGCATACCATTCATACAAGCGCCAAGCGAGGGCGAGGCGCAGGCAGCGATGATGACCAAGGAAGGACTGGTGGACGCCAGCGCGACCCAGGACTATGACATCTTTCTCTTTGGGTCCGACATCGCGGTGAGAAACCTGACTATAAGCGGAAGGCGAAAACTGCCGAGGAAGAACGTGTTTGTAGACATAACTCCAGAACGCGTGGAGCTGAAGAGATTGCTCACCCACCTCGGCCTCAATCAGAAGCAGCTTATCTGGCTGGGAATGCTGATGGGCACAGACTTCAACGAAGGCATAGACGGCGTGGGACCCAAGACCGCGCTCAAGATCGTCAAGGAGAAGAAAAGCCTGAAGGAAGTAGTTGATTACGTCAACGGAAAGTACAAGAACGGTTTCGAGGTGGAACCTGCGGAGGTTGAGGACGTGTTCCTAAGGCCGGAAACATCAGAGATCGGAAAAAGCGACCTGAACGCGCTGCTCAAGGACGCCAGGCCCAACAAGGAGAAGCTCATGAAGTTCATGTGCGACGACCACGACTTCTCGCAGGAACGCGTGGACAAGTTCGCGGATACGCTTGCGGGATACAAATCTGCAGCGGGACAGAGAGGAATCGGGGCGTGGGTGTAGAAATGAATGTGATTTTCAACACAAATGAAAACATAAGAAAGCTTGCGGGAGTGTGGGATATGTTCGGCCCTCCGGGTTCAATAGGACAGCTCATAGCAAGGCATGCGAATTATTTCGGGGATGTGCTCTATACCGCAGCGATGATAAATGACAGATTAGGAGAAATGGCCAGCAACCTTGCAAAAAAACATAAAGAGACAGGGGTGATCTGGGAATCGTTGCTAGACAGAAATTATGCGAATACTAAAAAGAACCCAGAAGTCAGAGAGCTGGCCTTGCTGCTAGATAAGTTGGACGTGCATCTGGAAGACGAGAAGGGGAGGCATTTCAGAAGCATTATGGCTGAGATGCAAAAAGATTTGGAAGCAAATAGGAAGGACATGGAGGAATGGGTTAGGAAAGTGTTTGGATTTCGACTGCCTCAGAGCATAGACATTATACTTAATACTGCGCCTATTGCACGAAATTTCAGCAATGGCAGTTCTGTATCCTATGACCCGTTCATAATTACACTTGATTTTTACAAGTACAGGAAGAGCGTGCTGGGGGTAATCATGCATGAGGTTTTGCATTCGTTAATCAGGAAGCACAAACTGCTGAAAGAAGATGCACGAAGAGGTTATCGCCCGTTCGAAGAGGCGTTACTGGATTATTTTGTGCCAGATGGGATGCTTGCAGAGAAGCTTGGGCTGGTACCAAAACTCAATATCAAAATGCTGCAGGAAAAATCTGAAAGCAACAGGCGTTGGGCATCGGATGAATCGAAGAGACTTCTACCTGCTATGGAAGAATACCACAAGATATGCGGAAAATCAACGATATGGTCGTTTCTGAAAAAGAAAGGGTTTGAAGAGGTTAGGTGATCAGGCAATGCTGTTGTACATCTTGTCGTTGAACTCGTAGGCGGTCTCTTCAGAGCCCATAAACACGCCTATCTTCGCGAGCATCTCCTGTTTGTCCTTGAGTTCGCTAAGCCCTTTGCCCAGTTCTGCCTCCAGAAGCTTGCCCTTGTACTCGCAGTATACCGCATAGTTCTTCTCGTCCTCGCCCTTCACAGCGACGATCACTTTAGAAGAGAGGTTGCCGAGGCCTATGAGCATGCTGCAGAGAAGCACCGCCTGGTCGAATATATCGCCGGCGCCTATGTTCAGCACCTGCCCAGGTCTGAGCCAGAACTGTATCGGGGGTGATACCTGACTCACCGATCCGCTGACGAAATCGTACGCTTTCTGCATAGCTTCTGAAAAGTTTTCTTCGAAATTGTAAGAGAGGAACTCTCCTTTGATCTTGTTCACCGCTGCACGCACTGACTCGTCGTCAGGAGTGACAAGCTTGGGCAGCTCGGCCATGTAGAGGCGCTCGCCTTCCTCTATCTTCTCCCTGTACCGCATTATTATCTCTAGGTAAAGGGCGTTGTACTTCTTGAGGAGCTCGTCATCACTCATTCCCGCACCCCTATTTTATTGTTATGGAAAGGCTCTTACCACTTTTGCAGAGGGCGCCGGTCAGATGGATAGCTCGCCGTTTACCGCCTTATCGAGTATCTCCAGCACCTTCTTTGATACCTCCTTCGGGTGCAGGTTCTCCCGTTTGGACACGTCGTTTATTATCAGGTTTGCCGCCTTTCTGTTCTTCCTGTAGTCATCAAGCAGGTGCCTGTTCTCCCCGATGTATGCGATCACCCTCTTCTCCAGCTCCTTTTCTGTGAGTTTTGCATGTTTGACCACGACCTCCCTGCCCTTCTCCACCTCGCTTATGACGTACTTGGTTATCTCCACATCGCTGTCTATCAGGTTGATTATCTTCTCGAAGTCTGAATCAGAGATGTCTTCCCTGCCGAACTTCTTGATCCGCTGTATCGCGTGTATTATGCTCTGCATGCGGTACCTGTCCTTCAGGCGCTCTATGCGTTCGAGCGACCTGCTGTCGAACATCGTAATCTCCTTCAGGGTCCGCTCGTTGGCTCTGTACTTCTCAGCGAGGCCGTGCGTGACCTCATCTATGTAGACGGGATTCTTGTACCTGATCTTCGAGATGTCGAACACGGTAAGATCGGGCTCGTAGAGATATCCGTACTCCTCGTCCGTCTCCTTCTCCCTCATGGCCTCGGTTGCCCTCTTCTTCTCGTTATAGCCCCTGGTCTCCTGCTTGACTGGCTCGCCCTCCTTTACCAGCTGCTCCTGCCTCTCCTCCTCGAACTTCGCGGCCTCAACCATGTTCTTGATCCCTGTCACGTTCTTGACTTCCACCCTGTCCTGACCTGCCGCCACCGACACGTTGAGGTCGGCCTTCACCTCTTTATCTATGTCTATGCCGAGGTAGTAGAGTATGCTTCGCAGGGTCCGCAGGAAACCCCAGAGTTCTTCCTGGCTGCGCATGTCTGGGTCTGTGACGACCTCGACGAGAGGCATACCCGAACGATTGAAGTCGAGAAGCGTGTAGGCTCCTTCCCTCACTATCTTGGCCGGGTCCTCCTCCACCTGCACGCGCCTTATGCCGACCCTCTTCTTGTCGTACTGCAGGTAACCGGTCTCGCCGATGGAGCCGCCCAGCTGCGTTATCTGATACGACTTCGGAAGGTCGGGGTAGAAGTAGACCTTCCTGACGAAAGACATGCGCTCGTTTATCTTGCAGTGGAGTGCATTCGCTATTCCAAGAGCCACTGCCACCGCTTCCTTGTTTAGCATCGGCTTCGATCCTGGGAAGCCCATGCAGATGGGGCAGATGGCGGTGTTGGGACGTTCGGCGCTGGTGCTGCACGCGCAGAACAGCTTTGAACGCGTCGGCAGCGCGATGTGTATCTCGAGTCCTATCTTCATAAACTTCCCACATTGCCAGCGAACCTGTATGTGAACTCCTTCTCCCACTCTTCGACGAAGCTGAGCAGCGAATGGTCGCTTGCCTGCGTCGCGACGAGCTGGGCCCCGATCGGCATGCCGTCCACATAATCATAGGGGAATGTGATGTGAGGGAAGCCGCCAAGATTCGGAGGTATCGTGTACAGATCCATGGCGTAGTTCTGTACCGGCGTGAGCTTTGCGGCGTCTGAAATCTTCGGAGTGAGAATCGGGATCGTGGGAGACAGCAGGAAGCCCCTTTCCAGAACCTTCTGCATGGACTCGATCAGCATCCTCCTAAGCACCAACGCCTTAGTGTAGTACCTGTCCCTAACGCTCTCCTCCCTTATGAAGGTGCCGAGTATTATCCTGCGCTTGGCCTCTGGGCCAAAGTTCTCTCGTGCGCTTGTGAAGAACTCATCATAGCGTTTGTAGAGCTCGTGGTACTGCAGTCCGTACTTGTAACCGTCGTACTTGGCTAAGTTGGTCGACGCCTCCGCCATCGCGATTATATAG